>JASLEW010000300.1 GCA_030150965.1 Thermoanaerobaculia bacterium
CCCGGCCGTTGCCCCCCGGCGCGGCGTGGCCCTCGTCGCTCCCGCCGCCCCCGTTGCCGCCCCTCCCGTTGCCGCCCTCGGGGAAGCGGTACTGGAACAGGCGGGTCAGCAGGTCCTCGTCGTCGGCCAGGGCGGCGATGCAGCTGCGGATGTCGCCCGGCGGCAGCACCCCCAGCTCGCGGCGCAGGCGCCCCGAGGAGCCGCCGTCGTCGGTCACCGTCACCACGCCGGTGAGGCGGCCGAGGCGCGGCGTGCCGACGTGGTGCTTGAGGCCGCGCAGCAGCACCGACAGGCCGGTGCCGCCGCCGACCGCCACCACCGCGGGCCAGGTCTCCGGCCCGCTCGCGCCCCTTGCCGCAACCTGCGTCTGCACCGAAGACACTAGCGCTTCTTGAGCTCGATCAGGATCTGCTTGGCGACCGATTTCAGGGTGTCGAACACGCCCACGCCGGTGGTGGCGACGGCTTCGAAGGTGGGCTCCCGCTTGTAGTTGAGGGTCCGGTACATCTCCTCGGCGGGCGCCACGTTGGCCAGGTCACGCTTGTTGAATTGCAGTGCATAGGGGATCGTGGCCAGGTCGAAGCCATGCTCTTTCAAGTTCTGTTCCAGGTTGCGGATCGACTCGATGTTGGCCTCCATCCGCTCCTGCTGACTGTCGGCGACGAAGACCACGCCGTCCACCCCCTTGAGGATCAGCTTGCGGCTGGCGTCGTAGAACACCTGGCCCGGCACGGTGTAGAGATGGAAGCGGGTGGTGAAGCCGCGGATGCTGCCGAGGTCCAGCGGCAGGAAGTCGAAGAACAGGGTGCGGTCCGCCTCGGTGGCCAGCGAGATCATCTTGCCCTTCGAGTCGGGCGAGGTCTTGTTGTAGATGTACTGCAGGTTGGTCGTCTTGCCGCACAGCCCGGGGCCGTAGTAGACGATCTTGCAGTTGATCTCCTTGCTGGCATAGTTGATAAAGGTCATCCGCTTGGCCTCGCTCCACGGCGTGGGCGCCGAGGGTCCCGCGGGGTGGCGCGGCGGGAGCCGGCCGCCGCACCGCCGGCCAGCCGGCGGCGGCCCGCAACCGCGCGGCTACTCCCCGAAGAGCGCGTCGATATCGTCGTCGGTGATCTCGGCGAAAGGGCTGGCGTGAGCCGGGCCCTGTGCGTCCCTCTCGCCCTTCTGTACCATGACCTCGAAGATCCGCTCGAGGTCGCCGTTGGCGCGTTTCACCCGCAGCCGGACCAGGCCGAGCGAGGAGCGGTCGTCGAAGATGACGACCAGGATCGCGCGCTTGGCCACGATGGAGATGTGGATGTGGTCCTGCTGCCCCTCGTGGAACAGCACGGAGAACTCGCGCTCGCCGATGAGCTTGGCCAGGCCGTCGGTCGCCGCCACGTTGCCGGCGGTCAGGGAGGCGAGCGAGGTGGTGTCGAACTGGTCGATCTCGCCGGTGGCCGCGATCTGCTGGCCGTTCTTGTCGATCAGGAAGACGGCCTTGCCGTTGGCTTCCTGGCGCAGGCGGCGCAACGCCTCCTCCAGCTGCCTGAACTCTTCTTCGTAGAGCACGAAGTCGGCTGCGGACATGTCTATCCTTTCCGAACCGCGCGACGATACACCATCCCGGATGGGTCCGTCAAAGCTCTGATTTCACGATATTTGTCCGCGGTTGACGGGGGCTGGGCGCAGCCTGGCAGGAGCGGCCTGGGGGAACCGTCGAAGGCGGCGGCGGGGTTGCCGGTCAATGGAAGAGCCGCCACCCGGCCAGCACGTCGGCCTGGGCGATGAGCAGCTCGCTGCCCACCACCTGGTGCGGCAGCGGCACCGGCTTGCAGCCGCCGCCGCCGGCGTTGATCTCGGTGAGCCGGAAGGACTTGTCGCACTGGTTGCACACCATCCACTCGCCCTCGTGCCGGAAGCCGCGCTTGCGCTTGAAGCAGACCTCGGAGGCGTCGAAGGCGACCTGCACCTGTCCCGCGGCGTCGCGCCCGACGAAGAACCAGACCTCCTGGTTGGCGGCGTTGAGGAAGTGGAAGAACCGCACCTGCCGCGGTTCGAGGCCGGCCAGGGGGATCCGCAGCTGACCATCCGAGCCGGCCGCCACACGCTCGTAGGGCGGCCGGCCGAAGCGGCCGTCGATCGCCATGTCGGCCACGATCACGATACCCGCGAAGAGTATCACGGCAAGAAACCCATGAAGCGGCTTGAAGCGCATGGTTGCCTATTCTGGCCCATCCTTGAATAGCCGGCAAGGAGGAGGGTGCTGGCGCCCGCGAGGGAGCAAACGGAGCCGCCATCCAAGGAGGAGCGGAGACCGGCGAGAGGGCTCGGCGCGGCGGCCTACCGGGCCGCCAGCACTGTGCGGCAGAGCCAGTCGGCGATGAGCGGGGCGGCGGCGGCGTGGCCGCGGGCGTTCCAATGCCCCTCGCCCGGCGCGGTGTTGGCGAAGCCGTGCAGGTAGAGGTGGTTGCGGCCGGCCAGGCGGGCGAGCGGCGGGGCGAGGTCGAGCGCCGGGATGCCGGCGGCGCGGCTCCAGGCGGTCAGGCGGCGGCCGGGATAGAAGAGGTCGGCGACCCCCAGCTGCCGCGCGAAGCGGCCGCGCACTGCGGCGTCGGGATTGACCTGCATGCCGGTGGTGAGCAGCACCAGGCCGAAGCGGGCCCGGTGCGCCGCGGCCTCGTCGCGCATCGCGGCGACCATCGCCTCGGTCACCCGCCAGGCCGCGCGCCAGTCGGGGTCGGCGGGCGGCGAGTAGACGGCGTTGTCCAGGCCGAGCTCCTGGAGCGCCGCGCCCGTCTCCTTGCGGCGCGCCCTGGCGGCGCCGATCCAGCCGTCGAGGACGCCCTTGCCCTCCTTGGCGAGCTGCAGCAGGCGCAGGTGGTCGTAGGCGGCGTAGGCCAGGCGTCCGGGGAGCGACCGGCGGAGCCGGTAGCCGGAGGCGTCGCGGAAGGAGCTGTCCAGGTGGAGGCGGCCGGCGGCGTCGAGGGTGAAGTAGGGGCGCAGCGGGTCCTGCTCGAGCGGCCGGGCGTTGTTGCGCACGTCGTTGCCGGGGTAGAAGGCGAGCAGCACCACGTCGGGCTGGTAGCGCCAGACGTCGCGGCGCAGGGTGAGCAGCTCCTGGGCGGTGCCGTAGCCGGCGACGCCGAAGTCGAGCACCTCGACGGCGCGGCCGGCGGCGGCCGGGCAGGCGGTGAGGGCGGGGTCGCGCTCCAGGAGCTTCCAGAAGGTCTGCTCGACCGGCACCTGGAGCGCCTCGGCGCAGGAGTCGCCGAGCACCGCGATGCGCAGGCTGCCGGGCGGCTTGGCGGCGGCGTGCTCGACGTCGCGCTGGCCGGCGCGGTTGATCCGCACCCAGGCCAGCCCCTCCTTGCGCCACCAGCCGGCGGCCCCCGGCTGGAGCCCCCACCCCCGGTCGGGGTCGGGGCGGTAGAAGTTGGGATAGGAGACGCCGGCAAGGCGCAGCACGCCCTCGGCGCAGCCCAAGGCAAGAAGCAAGGAGAAGGAGGCCAGCGCGACCTTGGCCCGCCACGATGGCGAAGGGCCTCTCCCCTTCGGCGAAGGGATTCCCCATTTGGGCGAAGGGATGCTCTCCTGGGGCGAAGAGAGGGCGGGGGCGTCCCCTTCCCCCCCGGAGGGGTGGGAAGGGGATCGAGGGGATGCGGGGGGCGATCCGATTGACGCTTCGAGTAGGCCGCCTTCGCCGTGTTCGCCGCTCGCCGCCACGGGCCGCTCAGAACTGGACGCGTCCCCTTCCCCCCCGGAGGGGTGGGAAGGGGATCGAGGGGTTGCGGGGGGCGATCCGATCGACGCTTCGAGTAGGCCGCCTTCGCCCTGTTCGCCGCGCCGTTCCATCGCGCGAAATCGCCGCCGCTGCCACCAACCTAGAACAGCGTGTAAATAAACGGCGCCGCGGCCTGGCTGGTCACCACCAGGACGATCACCAGCGCCAGGATGAGCACGAACGGCACGATCCAGTAGACCTTGTGCTGGCGGGCGAACTGGAAGATCTCTCCCATGAAGGAGCCAACGTAGCGGAGCTTGCGCATGACGGTTCTCTCCTGCGCGCCGGCCGCGCGGGCCGGGCGCCTGCGGCTAATCCAGCTGATAGTCCTGGCGCCAGTTGCCGCGGTCGGCGAAGACCGGCTGGGCTCTCTTGTCGAGCAGGAAGGGGCCCAGGACGAGGTGGTCCATCTCGGTGCGCATGAAGCAGCGGTAGGCGTCCTCCGGCGTGCAGACGATGGGCTCGCCGCGCACGTTGAAGCTGGTGTTGACGATGACGCCGCAGCCGGTGGCGCGCTCGAACTCGGCGATCAACGCATGGTAGCGCGGGTTCTCGTCGGCCGACACGGTCTGGATGCGCGCCGAGTAGTCGACGTGGGTGACCGCCGGGATGTCGGAGCGCGGCCGGTTCACCCACTCGACCAGCGGCAGGCCCTCCTCGTCTCCCTGGCGCGGCACCTGGCGCGAGGCCACCACGTCGGCCACCAGCAGCATGTAGGGCGAGGGCCGGTCGAGGGCGAAGTAATCGCTCACCCGCTCCTCCAGCACGCTCGGGGCGAAGGGGCGGAAGCTCTCGCGGTACTTGATCTTGAGGTTCATGATCGATTGCATGCGCGGCGAGCGCGCGTCGCCGACGATCGAGCGGTTGCCGAGCGCCCGCGGCCCGAACTCCATGCGGCCGTGGCAGAGGCCGATGACGTTGCCGCCGGCGATCAGCGCGGCGATGCGCGGCGCCCACTCGGCGTCGCCCAGCTCCTCGTAGGGGAGCCCGCGGTGGTCGAGGTAGGCGCGGATCTGCGCGGCGCCGAACTCGGGGCCGAGGAGGGCGCCCTGCATCAGGTCGCGTCGCCGGCCGCCCGCGCCGGTGGCGGTGACCCGCGGCTTGCCCATGGCATTGTGCCAGACGGCGAGCGGCGCGCCGAGGGCGCCGCCGGCGTCGCCGGCCGCCGGCTGGATGAAGATGTCGTCGAAGATGCCGGCGCGCAGCAGCACGCCGTTGGCCACGCAGTTGAGCGCCACGCCGCCCGCCATGCACAGGTGGCGCTTGCCGGTCAGCTCGCGCGCGTGGCGGGCGAGCTTCAGCACCACCTCCTCGGTCACCTCCTGGATGGAGCGCGCCAGGTCCATCTCGCGCTGGCCGATCGGCGACTCCGGCTGGCGCGGCGGGCCGCCGAAGAGCGCGGCGAAGCGCTGGTTGGTCATCGCCAGGCCGTCGAGGTAGCCGAAGTAGTCCATGTTCATGCGGAACGAGCCGTCGTCCTTGACGTCGATCAGCTCGCGCCGGATGAGGTCGGCGTAGCGCGGCCGGCCGTAGGGGGCGAGCCCCATCAGCTTGTACTCGCCCGAGTTCACCTTGAAGCCGGTGAAGTAGGTGAACGCCGAATAGAGGAGGCCGAGCGAATGCGGGAAGTCGATCTCGCGGATCAGCCGCAGGCGCGCGCCCTCGCCGACGCCGATGGTGGTGGTCGCCCACTCGCCGACGCCGTCCAGGGTCAGCACCGCCGCCTCGTCGAAGGGCGAGGGATAGAAGGCGCTCGCGGCGTGCGACTCGTGGTGGCGGGTGAAGTAGATGGGCGGCGGCTCGGCGCCGCTGGCGCCGCTGGCTCCGCTGGCGCCGACGGCGCCGCAGCGGGCGAGCGCCTCCTCGATGCGCGGCGGGATCCACAGCTTCTCGCGCAGCCAGAGCGGCAGCGCCTGCACGTAGGAGCGCAGCCCGCGCGGCGCGACCGCCAGGTAGGTCTCCAGGATGCGATGGAACTTGAGCAGCGGCTTGTCGTAGAACACCACGCCATCGAGCGGCGGCGCGCCGGCGCCGGCCGCGCCGCTCCCGGCCCCAGGGGCGCCGGCCTGCGACAGGCAGTAGCGCACCGCGTGGAACGGAAACCCGCTGTCGTGCTTGACGCGGGTGAAGCGCTCCTCCTGCGCCGCCGCCACGATGCGGCCGCCGTCGATCAGGCAGGCCGCCGAATCGTGGTAGTAGCAGCTGATGCCGAGCAGCTTCACGTCAGAACTGGCGGCGGTAGGAGGCGGCGCCGGCGGCCGGCGCTTCCTCCGCCATCCCCTCGCCCGTGCCCGGGGTGGTGGGGGTGATCCAATAGCTGGCGAGCGCCGGATCGGCGAAACGGGTGAAGGCGAGCTTGCCGGCGGCGCGCATCACCAGCCCCACGGGCAGGAAGAGGAGATAGAAGAGGACCGTCATCAGCAGCCAGGTCATCGCCGTGCCGACGCCGTGCGCCAGGCGGTCGAGCGCGTTGCGCAGGCGGCGGTAGAGGGTGAGCGGCGCCGCCAGGGCGAGGAGCGCCGCCGCCAGGGCCGCCGCGGCCACCGCCAGCGCCATGCCGCGCCGGTGGAGCAGCAGGCCGATGGCCGCGGCGGCCCTGGCGGCGGCGCTCCTCGCCCTGGCGGCGCCGCTCACCCTCTACCGCCGCCTGCGCAACGCGCTCGACCGCCTGGCGCACGGCGTCGGCACGGC
>JASLEW010000292.1 GCA_030150965.1 Thermoanaerobaculia bacterium
CGGCGCCGCCAGAGCCGGCGGCGGCGCCGGCCGGGGCGCCGCCGGAGGACACCGCCCCGCCGGACGCCGTGGCCGCCGCGGCCTCGCTCTGCGGCGGCGGTTTCTTCACCGTCCGCTTCGAGCCCTGGGCGCGCTCGGCCTTCTGCTGCACCGCCTCCTGGTTGCGCTGCTTCAAACGCTTCAGCCGGCGCTGGCGCCGGCGCCTCAGATCGCGGTCTTTCTCTCTCATCGTCTCCTCGGCCCTCGCGCAGGTCGCGATCGCTCCAGGCTTGTGCACGATCCAGCCGGGGAGGTCACGGACCTCCCGGTGACCGCCTCCTGCCGGCGCTCGCAAGCAACCGGCAGCTTGTCCCAGCGCGATCTGGATGTCAAGCAAAACAGAGGACTTCCGGCGGCGGGCGCGGGCTCCCCGGCGGCGCCGTCAGAGCGGGATGTTGCCGTGCTTCTTGGGCGGCAGGGCCGAGCGCTTCGCCGCCACCTGGCGCAGCGCGCGGACGATCTCGGGGCGCGTGCGGCGCGGCTCGATGAGCGCGTCGAGGAAGCCGCGCTCGGCGGCGATGTAGGGATTGGAGAACTTCTCCCGGTAGAGGGCGACCTTCTCGCCGCGCAGGCGCCGCACCTCGGCCTCGCCCCCGCCGCCGGCCTCGTCGAGCTCGCGGCGGTAGAGGATGTTGACCGCGCCCTCCGGCCCCATGACCGCGATCTCGGCGGTCGGATAGGCGAGGTTGACATCGGCGCGCAGATGCTTGCTCGCCATCACCACGTAGGCGCCGCCGTAGGACTTGCGGGTGATCACCGTGATCTTGGGCACGGTGGCCTCGGCATAGGCGAAGAGGAGCTTGGCGCCGTGGCGGATGATGCCGCCGAACTCCTGCTGGGTGCCGGGCAGGAACCCGGGCACGTCCACGAAGGTGACGATGGGGATGTTGAAGGCATCGCAGAAGCGCACGAAGCGCGCCCCCTTGGTCGAGGCGTCGATGTCCAGCACCCCGGCCAGGTAGGCGGGCTGGTTGGCCACCACCCCGACGCTGCGGTTGGCGAAGCGGGCGAAGCCGACCACCAGGTTGCGCGCGAACTGGGCGTGGACCTCGAGGAAGGCGCCGTCGTCCACCACCTGGGCGATCAGCTGCTTCATGTCGTAGGGACGGTTCGGGTCGTCGGGCACCAGGGCGTCGAGGGCGGCGCTCTCGCGGTCCGGGTCGTCGGTGCTGTGCCCCGGCGGCGGATCGTCGAGGTTGTTGCTCGGCAGGTAGGAGAGCAGCTCGCGCAGGCCGGCCAGGCAGGCGGCGTCGTTGCGCACGGTGAAGTGGCAGACGCCGCTCTTCGCGGCGTGGGTGTGGGCGCCGCCCAGCTCCTCCTTGCTCACCTCCTCGTGGGTGACGGTCCTGATGACCTCGGGGCCGGTGACGAACATGTGGCTCGTCTCCTCGACCATGAAGACGAAGTCAGTGATCGCCGGCGAGTAGACGGCG
Organism: Thermoanaerobaculia bacterium; assembly: GCA_030150965.1. GTDB lineage: Bacteria > Acidobacteriota > Thermoanaerobaculia > Multivoradales > UBA5704 > JASLEW01. Next base: position 1,473 of record JASLEW010000292.1, read on the forward strand.
CCGCCGGCGCAGGGCCCCATGATCGCCGACAGCTGCGGCACCACGCCCGAGGCCAGGGTGTTGCGCAGGAAGATGTCGCCGTAGCCGCCGAGCGAGGCGACGCCCTCCTGGATGCGCGCGCCGCCCGAGTCGTTGAGGCCGATGAGCGGCGCGCCGTTCTCGACCGCCAGGTCCATCACCTTGCAGATCTTGCGGGCGTTGGTCTCCGACAGCGACCCGCCGAAGACGGTGAAGTCCTGGGCGAAGACGTAGACCAGCCTCCCGTCCACCGTGCCGCAGCCGCACACCACGCCGTCGCCGGGCACCTTCTGCCCGTCCATGCCGAAGTCGCGGCAGCGGTGGGTGACCAGGGCGTCCACCTCGACGAACGACGCCGGATCGAGCAGCAGCTCGATGCGCTCGCGCGCGGTGAGCTTGCCCGCCGCGTGCTGCCTGGCGATGCGCTCGGTGCCGCCGCCGGCGGCGGCTGCCGCCAGCCGCCGCTCCAGCTCGGCCATCCGCTCGGTCAGACCCTGGCCCGCGCTCATGTGGCTGCGCATCTTATCTCACCGCTCCCGGCCCGGATGCGGCACCGTTTGCCGCCGCCGCGGTGCAGGGGCGCCGGGCGCCGCGCCTGGCCGCGGCCCGGTGGGCCTCCCTCGCCGCCGTTGCCCGCCGTGCCCGGGTCCCCGCGCCACCTGTGCCACAATCGCGGCGATGCCCTGGTCGAAGCTGGATGCCGCCGCCGTCGCCCGCGCGCTGTCGCAGGTCGCCGAGCAACCCGAGGACGTGGTGGACGCCTTTTTCGAGCGGCGCGAGGAGGTCGAGCTGCCGCCGGAGGAGGCGGGGCCCGGTCCGCGGCTGTGGCGCGAGGAGGGGTTCGCCGTGCGGCTGCTGCGCGAGCGCCGCACCTGGTTGGCGAGCCGCGACGGCATCGGCGAGGCGGCCTTCGCCGAGGCGCTGCGCCAGGTGGCGCGGGCGCTCCCCTCGGTGACCTACCCGGAGCCGGGGCTCGCGCTCGCGCCCGCCGGCGCCGCCGAGCTGCGCGAGCTCCTGGAGTTCCCGGCGGCGGTGGCGCGGGCGGTGCGGGCGCACCACGTCGGCTTCGCGGTGCGGCTGACGGTGCGGCGCCACCGGCGCTGGGTGCTGGTGGTGGGGCCGCGCCTGTCCGGCGAGCCGCAGCACGAGACCTGCTACAGCTGCACCTTCGAATCGGAATGGGGAAGCGACGGCGCCCTGCTGCCGCGCCTCGACGCCGCGGCCGCCGAGCAGGTGGCGGCGGCGGCGGTGGCGCTGTTTCGCGCCCGCCACGCGGCGCCGCCGCCGGCGCTGCGCGGCGTGGTGGTGCTGGCGCCGGCGGCGGTGGCGGTGCTGCTGCACGAGGCGGTGGCGCACGCCCTGGAGGCGGACGTGCTGGCGCGCGGCGGCCGGCCGGCGGCGGCGGTCGGCGTCAACCTGGGGGCGCCCTGCCTGTCGGTGCTCGACGATCCGGGCGCGGCGCCGCCGGAGGCGCGGCGCGGCACCGACGACGAGGGGATGCCGGTCTGCCGGCGCTGGCTGCTGCGCCAGGGCGTGGTCGAGCAGCCGCTCGCCGACGTCGCCTGGTCGCGCCTGGCGCCGGAGCTGGTGCCGGGCGCCGGCCGGCGCGGCAGCCGCCATCTGCCCCCCGGGCCGCGCTCCTCGCATCTGGAGCTGCTCGCCGGCGAGAGCGGCGAGACCGATCTGCTGGCGCAGGCCGGCGGCGGGCTCTATCTGCCGGCGGTGAGCCGCGGGGCGCTCGATCCCCTGTCGGGCGAGCTGACCCTGCGCCTGCCGCACGCCCGCCGCATCCGGCAGGGAGCGCTGGCGGAGCCGGTCGGCCCCTGCACCCTGCGCGGCCAGGTCGCCGACCTCCTCGCCCGCGCCGCCGCGGTGGGCAGGGAGGCGGTGCCGGCCGGCGCCGGCTGGTGCGCCAAGGGCGGCCAGCGGCTGCCGGTCTGGGCCACCGCGCCGCCCCTGCGCCTGGAGGGCGCGGAGGTCACGCCTTGACGGCGCCCCGGCGCGACCGGTCATGAGCGGCACGCCGGCCGACGAGGTGCTGCGCGCGCTGGTGCGGCGCGGCCTGGCCGAGGCCGAGGTGCTGGTCAAGCGGGGCCGCTCCCGCCGCCTGGAGGTCGGCCTCGGCCACGAGGCCGCGGCCTACAGCCAGGAACGGGCCTGGGCGGTGCGGGCGAGCAGCCGGCGGTCGTCGCTGTTCGCCGCCGGCACCGGCGAGCTGCCCGAGCCGGCCGCGCGGGGCGCTGCCGGCGCCCGGGGCTCAGGCGGCGCGGCTGGCGCGTCCGGC
>JASLEW010000308.1 GCA_030150965.1 Thermoanaerobaculia bacterium
GCCCCCGCCACCTCCCCCTCGAATATCATCGCGAGCGACCTCCCGCGCGCCGGCAAGCTCCGCTACCTGCTGGTTTCCCTGGCGGTGGTGGTGATCGATCAATGGACCAAATGGCTGGTCGAGATCCACCTCACCCACCACATGGCACAGCCAATCGTGCCGGGCCTGCTCAACCTGACCTACGTGCGCAACACCGGCGTCGCCTTCGGCCTCTTCGCCGCCCACGGTGTCAGCACCAGCTGGCTGCTCACCGGCCTCGGGCTGCTGGCGCTGAGCGCCGTCTCGGTCTATTTCGGCTTCGCCTCGCCCCAGGACCGCGGCCTGCTGCTGGCCCTCGCGCTGGTGGTGGGCGGCGCGGTCGGCAATCTCATCGACCGCATCGCCAGCGGCGCGGTCACCGACTTCATCGACGTCTACGTGGGCAACCACCACTGGCCGTCGTTCAACGTCGCCGACGCCGCGATCTCGATCGGCATCGTGCTGATGGCGATCGACAGCCTCTGGTCCCGCCGCGCCGCCCAGGCCTCGCAGCCGCAGGAGATCTGACCGCCGCGCACCGCGCGCGGGTCGGGCGCGCGCCGGCCGGCGGCCCCCCATGTCCTCCAACCCGATCCCGCCGCCGCTGCCGGCGGCCGGAGAACGGTGCCGGCTGGACCGTCACCTGGCCGCCGTGCTCCAGGTGCCGCGCAACCAGGTCCAGCAGTGGATCCGCGCCGGCCGCGTGCGCCTCAACGGCCGGCCGGCCAGGGCCTCGGACCTGGTCACCGCCGCCGACCGGGTGGAGTGCGAGCCGCCGCCCCCGCCGGTCGAGACGCTGGTGCCGGAGCGCGGCGAGCTCGCGGTGCTCCACGAGGACGCCGGCCTGGTGGTGATCGACAAGCCCGCCGGGCTCACCGTCCATCCGGGCGCCGGCCGCGCCACCGGCACCCTGGTGCACCTCCTCCTCGACCGCTATCCGGAGATCGGCGGCGTCGGCGGCCCCGGACGGCCGGGCATCGTCCACCGGCTGGACAGGGGGACGAGCGGGGTGATGGTGGTGGCGCGCACCGCCGACTCCTACCAGCGCCTGAGCCGCGCCTTCGCCGCCCGCACGGTCGGCAAGCGCTACCTCGGGCTGGTCCACGGCTCCCCCGCCGCCCGCGGCCTGGTCGAGGCGCCGATCGGCCGCCACCGCGAGCGGCGGCAGGAGATGACCGTCCGTGCCGACGGCCGGCCGGCCCGGACCGGCTTCCGCACCCTGGCGGCGCGGACCGGCATCGCCCTCCTGGAGCTGGATCTGGCGACCGGCCGCACCCACCAGATCCGCGTCCACCTCAAGAGCATCGGCCATCCGCTGCTCGGCGACCCGGTCTACGGCGAGGCGCGCCACCGCGGCCTGCCGCGCCCGCTCCAGGCGCCGCTGCGCGACTTCCCGCGGCCGGCCCTGCACGCCTGGCGGCTGGCGCTCCCCCCCGCGGTGACCGGCGCGGCCGGCGGCGGCGGCGACGGCTGGCTGCGGGTCACCGCGCCGGTGCCCGACGACCTGCGGGCCCTCTGGCAGGCGGTCACCGGCGCCCCGTTCCCCGAGCTGCCGCCGGAGCCGGACGGCCCGGCCGGCGGTGGCAGCACTTAGCAGTTGCCCATCGGCAAGGGCCGACCGCGAGCGATGAAGTTGGGCGTGGTGCGGCGCCTAGAGCAGCTCCAGCAGCGGCTTGTAGGCGCGCCCCAACGACTGCGCGACCGGCTCGCAGGTGATGTGGCCGCGGTAGGTGTTGACCCCGGAGAGCAGCCCCGGATCCTGCAGCACGGCCTGGTGCACGCCCTTGTTGGCCAGGTCCAGGGCGTAGGGGGTCGTGGCGTTGGCCAGGGCGAAGGTGGAGGTGCGCGGCACCGCCCCCGGCATGTTGGCCACGCAGTAGTGCACCACGCCCTCCTCCACGTAGACCGGGTTGGAGTGCGTGGTCGGCCGGGTGGTCTCGAAGCACCCCCCCTGGTCCACCGCCACGTCCACCACCACGGCGCCCTCCTTCATCTGGCCCAGCATGGCGCGGGTGACCAGCTTCGGCGCCGCCCGGCCGGGGATGAGGACGGCGCCGATCAGCAGGTCGGCGCGGCGCAGCGCCGCCATCATGTTGTGGTGGTTGCTGGCGAGCGTGGTGAGGGCGCCGTGGAAGACGTCGTCCAGGTAGCGCATGCGGTCGAGGTTGGCCTCCAGGATGGTGACCCGGGCGCCGAGGCCCAGCGCCATCTTCGCCGCGTTGATGCCGACGATGCCGCCGCCGATGATGACCACGTCCCCCGGCGGCACGCCGGGGACGCCGGCCAGCAGCGTGCCGCGGCCGCCGTGCCCCTTCTGCAGGTAGCTCGCGCCGACCACCGCCGACATGCGGCCGGCCACCTCCGACATCGGGGTGAGCAGCGGCAGCCGGCCGCGCTCGTCGGTGATGGTCTCGTAGGCGACGCCGGCGATCCCCTTGGCGAGCAGCACGTCGGTGAGCCCGGGCAGCGGCGCCAGGTGCAGGTAGGTGAACAGCGTCTGCCCGTCGCGCAGGCGGCCGTACTCGCTCTCGACCGGCTCCTTGACCTTGACCACCATCTCGGCGTCGTAGGCGGCCTCGGCGGTGGGCACCAGGCGCGCGCCGGCGTCGGCGTAGGCCTGATCGGGGATGCCGCTGCCCACGCCGGCGCTCTCCTGCACCAGCACCTCGTGACCGTGGCCGACCAGGGCGTGGACGGCCGCCGGGATCATGCCGACCCGGTACTCGCTGTCTTTGACTTCCTTCGGTATTCCGATTCGCACGCGCTCAGCTCCCGGCCTCGGCCGCACCGGAGCGCGGCGCCTCGGCACCTGATCTGTTCTTGGGCTCGTTCCTGCCGCCAGGGGCGGCGGGCGCTGCCGGGCGGGAGGAGGCCGCGCCGTCCCGGCTCTTCATCTCGACCTTGCCGCGGAAGAAGGCCCCCTCGGCGATCACCACCCGCGGCGCGGCGATGTCGCCTTCCAGGCTGCCGGCGGGCCCGACCTCCACGACCTCGCCGGCGGTCACGTTGCCGGTCACCCTGCCCACGACCCGCACCACCCTGCCGCTCACCGGGCCGGCGACCTCGCCGCCGGCGCCGATGGTGACCAGCGCCTCGACGTCCACGGCGCCGTCGAGCACGCCCAGGATGTGCAGCTCGGTCGAGCCCGTCACCGAGCCCTTGAGGTGGGTGCCGGCGGCGATGACGGTGGCGCCGCCCGCGGCACGGCGGCCGGCGG
>JASLEW010000359.1 GCA_030150965.1 Thermoanaerobaculia bacterium
CCGGCCGCCGCCTGGTTCACCTTCCTCGCCGGCGCCTCGCCCTTCGAGCCGGTCAGGCTCCTCGCCGACGCCGACTCGATCCTCTGCGGCCAGACCACCCTGCCCGGCGGCGACCACCTGGCGCGGATCAGCGTGCCGGTCCTCTACGTCGGCGCCGGCGGCGGCTTCGGCAGCTTCGGCCTCTACAACCTGACGCTGCTCGGCAGCCGCCAGGTGGAGACCCACGTGGTGAGCCTGCAGCCCGCGGCCGACCGGGCGCTCGACATCGGCCACGTGGACATCTACACCGCGACCGGCGCCCAGACCCGCTTCTGGCAGCCGATCCTCGCCTGGCTCGCGGCGCACTGACCGGGCGCATGGACCCGGAGGCCGTGGTCAAGCGCCGGCCGCACTACCGGCGCGACGGCGCCGAGGTCCGCTTCCTGCTGTCGCACCACCCGGCGCTGCGCCTCGCGGCGGCGGAGATCGCCCTGTTCGACGCGATCGACGGCCGGGCGACGGTGGCCGCCCTGAGCGCCCGCCATCCGCGCGCCGCGGCGGCCCTGGAGCGCTGGCACGCGGCCGAGGTGGTGGAGATCCTCTCCCCGCTGCCGCCGCTGCCGCCTCTGCGGCCGCTGGTGGTCGTCGAGCCGCACATGGACGACGCGGCGCTCTCCGCCGGCGGCCGCCTGCTGCGCCGCCGCGGGCGCCAGCCCATCGTGCTGCTCGCGGCCACCCGCGCCTCGAACGTCAGCTGCTACTGGATGCTCGGGCGGGACTTCTTCGCTCCCGGGCCGGTCACCGCGCTGCGCATCGCCGAGTCGGAGCTGGCGGCGGAGATGGCGGGCGCCAGCTTCCGCTCGCTCGACCGCGCCGATGCGCCGCTGCGCTTCCAACCGGCGGAGCGCTGGCGGCCGGCGAGCTTCCCCGGCCTGCACGACGCGCTGGCGCCGTTCCTGGCCTTCCCGCCGCAGCCCGGCGAGGTGCGCCGGCTGGCGGCGGACCTGGCGCGGGCGGTCCTCCCCCTGGACCCGGCCGAGCTGTGGATCCCGCTCGGCGCCGGCGGGCACGTCGACCACCGGCTGACCCGCGACGCCTGCCTGCTGCTGCTCGCCGAGCACTGGGAGCGCCTGGCCGCCGTGCCGGTGCTGCTCTACGAGGATCATCCCTACTCCGGCTACTTCCCCGGCCAGGCGGAGCGCATCGTGCGCGCCTTCGCCGCCCGCGGCGTCGCGCTCGCCGCCGAGTGCGAGGACGTGACCGATCTGTTCGACGCCAAGCTGCGCCTGGTCTCGGTCTACGGCTCGCAGTTCAAGGCGCGGGCGATGGAGCCGGCGCTGCGGCGCCGGGCGGAGGCGGCGGGCGGCGCTCCCGGGCGGCTGGCCGAGCGCGCCTTCCGCCTCGGCGGCCGGCCGGTGCCGGTGCCCGAGTCGGAGCTGGGACCCGACGCCGGGGAGCTCGCACGGCTCCGTCAGGCCCTCGGCCGCTGCCTCGCCCGCCGCCGCGACACCGCCGCCGTGGCGGTGGTCTGCGGCGCCGCCGTGGGGCGCTGGGCCGAGTGCGCCCGCGTGCTGCTCGCGGCGTTTCCGCGCGCTGAGATCCGCGTCCTGATCGGCGAGGAGCACCGGTGGGAGACCGACGCCCTGCGCCATCCCCGCCTGCGGGTGCGCGGCGTGCGCCGCGGCGGCTGGCCGGCGGCCCTGGCCGCCGAGCTGCCGCGCGCCGCGACCCCCACGATCGTGGTGCGCTTCGCCCCCTGGCCGCTCGCCGACCGCTGGCGGGAGCAGATCCTCAAGACGCCGCTGCCGCCGCGCGCGCGGCTGCTGCACCGGCTGCTCGCGGCGCTCCTGCCGCTGCGCCGGCGCATCGTCTGCCGTCACCTGGGGGACGCCTGCTCCCTGCTGGCGGAGGAGCTGGGCATCGATGCCGGCGCGGCGGTGGACGGGGAGGAGGAGTCGGCGCCCCCCTCTCCAGCGATCGCCGGGGCCGCCGGGGTTACCGGGGTAGGCGGGCCGGAGGAGAGGGGAGCGGGGTGAAGGGCGCTCAGCCGGCCAGGTGGAACTTCCTGAACTTGGCCGCGGTCGAGACGACGTGCGCGGCCAGGGCGCCGTTGCCGGCCGTGGGCAGGTTGTCCGGGCTGTCGTTGCGGCCGACGTTGAGGATGAAGCTGAAGTCGTCGCCGGCCTGCTGGGCGTTGCCGTGGCACCCCATGCACCCGCCCATGTTGTAGGTGCTGACCGGCGTGCCCGAGGGCTGCCGCAGGTAGAACGTGTTCTTGAACACGCTCCCCGCGGGACCGCCGGAGGTGGCGTTGTTGAAATCCGACATCAGGGCACCGTTCGACGGATAGCCGGAGACCAGGCGGCCGCTGAAGAACTGCAGGTTGTAGTTGGTCTCCACCACCTCGTTGGATTGATAGTAGGTGGCGGCATTGGAGCCGGTGTAGATCCCGCCGGGATTCGGCTTGTTGATCGGCGCCGCCTGGACGTTCACCAGCTTGTAGTAGAGCCAGGGCGTGGAGCGGCCGCCGTTGTTGGCCAGGTTGTAGGCGCGGATGGCGTCGTGGGCCGCCTGGTTGGCGGCGATGATCTCGTCCGGAATGCGGTGCGTGCGCTGGTTGACGCAGACGTTTCCCTGAGGTGTCACCTGGGTGACGGGGTTCGGCGGAGGAGTGTTGGTGGTGTTCTGGTAGTAGAGCCGCACGCCGGGAACGCACGGTGCGGTGTTGGTGACGTTGTAGATCTCGGTGTTGGGGTTGGCGCTGGAAGCGAGGGTCGTGGCCCGCACGGGATTCTTCGCCGCGTTGCTGCCGAAGCCGGAGTCGAGGTTGTAACCGGGGTCCTGCACCACCATCCGGCCTTCCGCGTTCTCGACCGGGACGGGATGTCCCTGCGGGTCGGCGACCAGGATGTTGTCGGCCTGGCTGAAGGTGGCGTAGACGAAGTACGGCGCCGTGGGCGTCTTCTGGATGATGTGCAGGGCGAGCATCCCCCAGGGGGCCTGGCGGTAGCAGGACTTCCCGTTGGCGGTCGAGTTGTAGAAGCGCACCATCGCGGTGTGGAACCGGCCGCTCTGCGCCTCGCCGGGAGTGAGCGGACGCCAGGCGGACTTCACCTCGACCGTGCCCGGCGGCAGGCTCACGTAGGGCCTCTGGATGGGGGGCGCCGCGGGGCCGCCGCCGGTGAGGACCGCCTGCCGGTAGGCCTGGAAGTCGTTGAGCGCCGCGTTGTACTGCGGGTTGTCGCTGTTGGCGGGCTGGCCGCCGCCGTTGGTCGGGAAGCTGTGGTTCCAGAAGCCCTGATAGAGCTGCGTGCCGCCCGCGTTCCGCGGGTCCACCGCGTACACGTAGTCCACCCTGTTGGCCTTGGCGAGGAAGAGCAGCTCCTGCGACGGCGCCGGCTGCCGCCCCTTCGGATCGTTGATGCCGGCATACATCGTGTCGAGGAAGATCTGGCTGTTCTCGTCCAGGTTCACCCAGGCGGTCGGCGAGTTGGCCGGGTCGCCCGGGTTGCACGGCCCGGTGACGTTGCCCGGGGCGTAGTCGTACTGCGGCGGGTCGTTGTAGCCATAGTCCGGGGGCCCCTGCGTGGCGCCGTGAGGCGGCATGTTGCTCTGGTATCCCTGGTTGCCGGTGGCGGTGGTGCCGGGGAAGATCTCCACCTTGTGACGGTACGTTTCCCACACCAGCGGCGGCCCGGAGGGCGAAGCCGCCTGCTGGCCGTAGATCCCGTTCGGGTCGGCCTGGTCCCGGTTGTACCGCCCCGGGCCGCTGGGTTTGGCCGGCCAGGTGGCGGCGAAGAACTCGTCCCAGGCGAAGGCCGCGGCCTGCGCGAGGCTGGCGTTCGGCGCCCCGCCCGGGATGTCCGCCGGCAGCACCGGCGCGGTGCCCCGGGGCGGCAGCGCGTAGCTGCCCCCGGCCCGCACCCTCGGAGCGGGGGCCTTGGCGCCGTAGGACAGCGCGCCGGCACCGAGGAGGAGCGGCAGGACGACGGCCAGGCTGACGAACCAACGCTTGGACATGCGATCCCTCCTGGATCAGAGACGGCCCCCCTGCCCGGCTGATCCGGGAGCGGACGGCCTCAGGTCAAGGTTCAATGCACGGACGTCCGCTCCCCGGCCGCGCTCCGGCGGAGCGGACATCCGGCGGGGGCGGCGGATGCCTTCTCGGCGTCTCGGCCGCGAACCCCGGGGCAGGGCCGCCCGGGGCCGGGCCGAGAC
>JASLEW010000374.1 GCA_030150965.1 Thermoanaerobaculia bacterium
GATGCTCAGGCCCACCAGCGCGTGGCCGTGGTCGGGCGGCGGCGGCGCCCCCGCCGCCGGCAGCGCCGCGGCGACCAGCGCCGGCAGCGATGCGTCGTGCGGGATGGTGTAGAGGCCGATGGCGAGCAGCAGGAAGCCGACCGCCGCGCCGCGCAGGGCGGGCGGCGTGCGCTCCGGCCGCCCCATCTCGCGCCCCACCCGGCTCTGGCTGTAGCCGTAGGAGAAGTAGATGGCCATGCCCAGCACCAGCCAACCGATGAACCGCCACCAGGAGGAGGGCGGCAGGTAGACCATGAGGAAGATGCACGACATGCCCCCCAAAACCGGCAGCAGCCAGGGGCCGAGCGGCACGCGGAAGGGGCGCGGCCGATCGGGGTCCTTGTAGCGCAGGACGACGATGCCGGCGCAGACCAGCAGGAACGCGAAGAGCGTGCCGATGTTGGTCAGCTCGACGACCTCGTTGATGTTGAGCAGGCCGGCGAACACCGCCACCGCCACGCCGGTGATGATGGTGGTGACATGCGGCGTGCGGTAGCGCGGGTGCACGCGCGCCGCCCAGGACGGCAGCAGGCCGTCGCGCGCCATCGAGAAGAAGATGCGCGGCTGACCCAGCTGGAACACCACCAGCACCGAGGTGGTGGCGAACACGGCGCCGAGCGAGATGAAGAGCGCCGGCCATTTCATTCCCAGGGCCGAGAAGGCGGTGGCGAGCGGCTCGGCGGTGCCGAGCTGCCGCCAGGGCAGCATGCCGGTGAGCACCACCGCCACGGCGATATAGATGATGGTGCAGACCACCAGGCTGGAGATGATGGCGATCGGCATGTCACGCTGCGGCCGGCGCGTCTCCTCCGCCGCCGTCGACACGGCGTCGAAGCCGATGTAGGCGAAGAAGATGATCGCCGCCGCGGTGGAGATGCCGGTGAAGCCGTTGGGCGCGAAGGGATGCCAGTTGGCCGGCTTGACGTAGCACGAGCCCAGCCCGACGAACACGGTGATGATGAGGAGCTTCAGCACCACCATCGCCGAGTTGAACCAGGCGCTCTCGCGGATGCCGATCACCAGCACCCAGGTCACCAGCATCACGATGCCGAAGGCGGGCAGGTTGAAGACCACCGGCACCGAGCCCAGGTGCGGCGCCCCGGCCAGCGCCCGCGCCCCCTGTAGCACCGCGTTGCCGAGCGCCGCCGGATCGGTGCCCGCGGCGCGCGCCGCCGCCACCTGGTGGGCGCCGTCGATGGCGGTGCGCAGGTCGGTCGCCAGCCAGTCGGGGATGAAGATGCCGAATCCCTTCAGCAGCTCCTGGAAGTACCCGGCCCACGAGATCGCCACCGCGACGTTGCCGACCGCGTACTCGATGATCAGGTCCCAGCCGATGATCCAGCCGATCAGCTCGCCCAGGGTGGCATAGGCGTAGGTGTAGGCGGAGCCGGAGATCGGCACCATGGCGGCGAACTCGGCGTAGCAGAGCGCCGCGAAGCCGCAGGTGACGGCGGTGAGGACGAACGACAGGACCAGCGCCGGGCCGGCGCCCAGGTGCTCGCCGCCGCCGGCGGCGGCGGTGCCGACGGTGGAAAAGATCCCGGCGCCGATGATCGCGCCGATCCCCAGCAGGGTGAGCTGGAACGGGCCGAGCGACCGCTTGAGCGAGGTCTCCGGCGCCTCGGCGGAGGCGAGGATCGCCTGCAGCGGTTTCGGCTGGAAGATGCCTCGCAGCACGGAAGCCTCCAGTTGGGACAGGCCGCTGCCTCACCGCCGCCGGCAGCGGCGTGGAGGCGGCTGACCGCCGGCGGGCATGGGCCGCCGGCAGCCCGGCTCGTCGCGGACGCGGCGGGAGTGTGACACGCTACCGGGCAGCATGCAATGCACCATCCTCCGCACCCTCTGCGCGCCGCGGCTACGCCGCGCGGCCCCTGCCAATGCGGTTGGCACCGGCGCATTTTTCCACTAGCATCGGGACCGCAGGATCCAAGGGCGGCGCACGTCTTGCAAGCATCGGCGCGCAGCGAGGTTGTGCTGTAGGGAGAGCCTACTTGACAACAACCGCTTCCAAGGTAAACATGGCGCGCCATGCTCAAGAGCGGGGCGGGAGTGCGCCTTGCGCGCCCTGGCAGCGGCATCGGCCGGTGTCGCCCGGCCTGCCCTCCAGCCAGGCGGCAGCTCGTGCTTCCTGCCCCCACCAACCCGGTCGGAACCCAGTTCGAGGCGCACCCCTCTAAGGGAGGGGGTAAGAGGTGACGAATGCGTAGAACCCTGGCCCTCGCAGCACTGGCTCTGGCACTGCCGGTCGTGACCGGCTGCCAGAGGCTCCAGGCGCGAGTCGAGCTGAAGAAGGGTAACTCTCTGTACCAGCAGGAGCAGTACTCCGAGGCCATCAAGGAGTATCAGAAGGGGATCGAGCTCGACCCCAGCGATACCTTCGCCTGGCGCTCGATGGGGCTCGCCGCGCTCGCCCTCTACCGGCCAGGCGACGACAGCCCGAAGAACCTGGAGTACGGGCGCATCGCCACCACCTCGTTCGAGAACTTCCTCAAGGAAAACCCCGACGACGCCAAGGTGCAGGACTACCTGATGTCGACCTTGGTCAACTCCAAGCAGTACCCGCAGGCCCTGGCCTTCGTCGACCAGCTCCAGCGCCAGCACCCGGAGCAGGCCAACGATCCGAAGTGGGACAAGTACCGGGTCAACGTGCTCATCCAGGCCGGCCAGCTGGAGCAGGCCGAGCAGCTGGCGATGAAGACGCCGGGGCCCGAGCAGGCGGTCTCGCTGTACTCGATCGGCGTGGCGTTGTGGAACAAGGTCTTCAACAACAACTCGATCGACTACGCCAGCAAGCAGAGGTTCGTGGCCCTCGGCCTGACCGTGCTGAACAAGGCCGTGGCGCTCAAGCCCGACTACTTCGACGCCATGTTCTACCTGGGCTTGATGCTGCGTGAGAAGGCGAAGCTCGAGACCGACGCCAACGCCCGCACCGCCGACGTGAACGAGGCCGAGACCTGGCTGAAGAAAGGCCTGGAGCTGAGGAAGAAGGCGCAGCCTCCCGCGCCCGATGCCGGCGCCCAGGGCAAATAGGTGATCCCATGTTCGAGAACTCGCTGATCGCGCTCGACAAGAAGAGGAACAGCAAGGGCATCCGCTGGTGGCTGGTGCCCGCCGCGATCATCTTCCACCTGGCGCTGCTCGGCTCGGTGCTGTTCGCCGAATACTGGCACGTGCCGCCGGTGGAGGAGCCGCCGATCAACGTGGTGTTCATGAACGCCGCGCCGCCGCCGCCGCCGCCTCCTCCTCCTCCTCCTCCGCCGCCGGCGGCCCCCAAGCCGGTGGTCAAGGAGGTGCCGGTGATCAGGCCGACCGAGCCGGTGCAGCCGGTGGTCGTGCCCGACAAGCTCCCCGAGCCGAAGCCGGTCGAGGAGGCGCCGTCCTCCGCCGGCGTCGAGGGCGGCGTGCCCGGCGGCGTGCCGGGTGGGGTGCCGGGCGGCGTGCCGGGCGGCACCGAGGGCGGCGTGCCGGGCGGGGTGGTGGACGAGGCGCCGCTCCGGGTCGGCGGCGCGGTCACCAAGCCGGAGCGCATCTACGGCCCGCAGCCGGTCTACACCGAGATGGCGCGCAAGGCGCGGCTGCAGGGCGTGGTGATCGTCGAGGCGATCATCGACGCCCAGGGCAACGTGGTCAACGCGCACGTGTTGAAGCACCTGCCGATGGGCCTCGACGGCGCGGCGCTGGATGCGGTGCAGAAGTGGCGCTTCAAGCCCGCCATGCTCCAGGGCAAGCCGGTCAAGGTGTACTACACGCTGACGGTGAACTTCCAGGTGCAGTAGCGCCTGATAACCTCCTGATCCAACGCTAAGACAAGGAGAAGCGCATGGGCAGCGGTTTCAGCATCGTGGGTATCTGGGACAGCATGAGCATGATCAACAAGGTCGTGGTGGTGCTCCTGTTCCTGCTGTCGATCTGGTCGTTCTACGTCGCTGTCGAGCGCTTCCTGCTGTTTCGCAAGGCGCGCCGCCAGTCCCTGGAGTTCGCCCGCCTGATGACCGATCACATCAAGCACGACCGGCCGCAGGCGGCCATCGACGCGGCGATGAAGTATCCGCAGAGCCACCTGGCGCGCGTCGTCTCCGCCGGCCTCCAATCCTTCCAATACGAGAGCCAGACCAGTCCGCTCTCCCACGGCGAGATCGTCGAGGCGGCGAGCCGCGCCGTCGAGCGCGCGGCCCTGCTCACCACCTCGGACTTCAAGCGCGGCATCGGCGGCCTGGCCACCATCGCCACGCTGACCCCGTTCATCGGCCTGTTCGGCACCGTCATCGGCATCATCAAGGCGTTCACCGGCATGGCGCTGACCGGCTCGGGCGGCATCGGCGCGGTGTCGGCCGGCATCGCCGAGGCGCTGGTGTCGACCGCGCTCGGCCTCGCCGTCGCCATCCTCGCGGCCTGGATGTTCAACTACTTCACCAATCAGCTGGAGCGGCTGCAGGTCGAGATGTCGAACTCGTCGTCGGAGCTGGTCGACTTCTTCATGAAGCAGAGGACCCGCAATGCAGCCGTCGCGGCGCGTTAAGCCCCAGCTCGTCCAGGAGGTCAAGAGCCAGATCAATGTGACCCCCCTGGTGGACGTCTGCCTGGTGCTGCTGATCATCTTCATGGTGGTCACGCCGATGCTGCAAAAGGGCATCGACGTGGCGCTGCCCGAGACGCACGAGCCGGAGAAGATGCCGGAGAACAGCAAGCAGCTGACGGTGTCGATCAAGCAGGACGGCAGCGTCTACGTGAGCCAGAACTGGGTGCCCGAGGACAAGCTGGAGGCAGCCTTCAAGAGCGTCCACGACCAGACTCCCGACAAGTCGGTGGTGCTCAAGGGCGACCGCCGCATCAAGTACAAGAAAGTGCGCGAGGTGATGCGGCTGATCAACGAGGCGGGCTTCAGCCACGTCGGCCTGGTCACCGAGAAGATCAAGATCGGCGCCCCTTCGTAGGCAGAAAAGGAGCAGTGCCTCATGGCCATGGACGTTCGAGGCGGAGCGAGCGGCATTAGAAGCGACATCAACATCACGCCGCTGGTGGACGTGGTGCTGGTGCTGCTCATCATCTTCATGGTGGCGGTGCCGCTGCTGCAGATGGGCTACGCGGTGCAGGTGCCGCCCAAGGTCACCACCGCGGTGCCGACTCCCGACGCCGACCAGATCATCGTGCGGCTCGACGAGCTGGGCCATCCGTTCATCAACAAGACGCCGGTCGATCCGGCCGACTTCCCGGGGCGCCTCAAGACGGCGCTCATCGGCCGCCAGAACAAGGTGGTCTTCTTCGCCGCCGACGGCGAGCTGTCGTTCGACAAGGTCGCGGCCTTCATGGACATGGTCCGCAACGCCGGCGCCCAGAACCTGGGCATCGTGTTCGACGACCTGAAGCCCGCGCCGGTCGCGACCTCGCGCTGACGCCCCTATCCCTCACCATACCCCCCGCCGGCTTCCTGCCGCCGGCGCGGGGGGCGGGGCCGCACCTGGCTAGGCTTGGCGTCGGCCTGGCCGCAGCAGGTGGCGGAGCCGGCCCAGCAGCGAGTTGAGCGGGTTCGACCGCGCGAGGAAGGGCAGGACCGGGCGCCGCCGCTCACCCATCTCCCGCCGCAGCTCCAGCAGGTTCCGGTTGTCCGGCTCGACCTTGAGCCCGTCGCTCACGGCGCGGACCGCCGCCCGGCGGTGGTTGGCCAGCATCTGGGTGCGCGCCAGGTTCAGGTAGTTCTCCGCCTGGTAGAACTCCAGCTTCACCGCGTGCTGGCAGAGCCTGATGCCCTCCTGGATGCGCCCCTGGCGCAGGGCGATGCCGTAGCCGAGGTAGGAGTACACCAACGCCGGCAGGGCGCCCTGCCGCTCGTCCTGCTCGGCGATGCGCGCGAGCAGCGGCAGGCCTTCCTTCCAGCCGCCGCGGCGGCAGCGGTCGAGCGCGTCGCGCATGGGCTCGGTCAGCTCGGCGCCGCCGCCCCGCCCCGCGGGCTTCCTGGGGGCCGCGCCGGCCGCGCCCGCGGGCACGCCGCCCCCGTCCGGCGGATTGGGGCCGGCGGCGGCTTCGGGTCCGGCGGGTGCGGCAGGTGGCGATTTCAACGCCCGCGAATCTAATCCAATCGCCACGGGCTTTCAACTGCACAGGTTCCCATTCCGGGCGGCGGCGGCACAGATATGGGTAGGGGCGAGCGCACTCCTGCCATGCCCCGGAAAGGAGAACCAGGTGAAGCGAGTCGGAAGAAAGGTCCACCTGTCGCGTGAGACCCTGCGCACCCTCGACGACCGGAACCGTCCGGACGGGCCCATCGGCACCGAGCCGGCGAGCATCGGCGTGACCATGTGCTGTACCGCGTCGTGCCGCGGACCGCACACCTGCTGAGCCCGGCGCTCGGCCGGGAAAGGAGAGAGACCATGAAGCAAGCGGCCAAGCGTGTGAGCCTGTCGCGCGAGACCCTGCGCCTGCTCGGCGAGCGGGGCCCCGCGGACGGCCCCGTCGGCACCTTCCCCGACACCCAGCTGCCCAACAACTGCCACACGGCCTCCTGCAAGCCGGCCATCTGCTGAGCCCGGCGCCCCGCGGCCCCCGCAGGGTGGCGGCTCAGTTTGCTCCCTCGTAGGCGCTACAAGGAGGTGCGAGCCCAGAACGTCGGCTCAGCAGGCTCACGCTTCCGAGCCCTCCCCGCGCCGGAGAGGGAGGCACACTGAGCCGCCTCCTCCCCGCGGCGCGGCCGCCCCGCGGGGCGCGTGCTAGACTTCCCCGGCCCCCGCCTGGCGCGACCGCTTCCGGCGCGGCGGTCGTGGCCTCCGGGCATGAGCGAGCCCCAGAACCTGCAGCAGCACCTGCGCCCGCTGATCGACGACATCGCCGATCTGGCGCGGCGCCTGAGCGCCGCCTCCCGCCACGACGAAGCCGCCGAGATCCTCCTGCTTGCCCTGCGCCTCGACCCGGCCAACCTGGCGGTCAAGCTGGCCCTGGCCGAGGCGCGCAAGCTACACCAGCAGCAGGGTGGCGGCGACAGCCGCAGCCGCAGCCTGCGCGAGGTGCTGCGCGAGGGGTTCCGCCGCAACGCGATCGACGCCGCGCACTTCCTCGGCCTGGCCGAGCTGTTCGCCGAGCGCGGCGAGAACGCCCGGGCCGTCGAGTGCCTGGAGGTGGCGAAGGCCAAGGACCTGGCCAACCCGGCCCACTCGAAGCTCCACGGCCGGCTGCTGTTCCGGCGCAAGGACTTCGACGGCGCCGCGCTCGAGCTCGGCCGGGCGCTGCGCCTCAACCCCTTCGACCGCGAGACGGCGGAGGCCCTGGGGCGCGCCGAGTTCGAGCGCAAGCGCTTCGAGGCGGCGCTGGCCGCCACCACCCACGCCTTCCTGCTGCTCAACGAGGGGGACGAGGAGGGGGGGCGGCGCCTGCGCCGGCGCATCCAGACCCTGCGCCAGATCCTCGGCTGGGGGAGCCGCGAGCTGACGCAGGTCTTCCGCGACCGCCAGGAGGAGATCCACACCGCCTTCGACCGCCTGGAGTGGCACCGCGAGCGCTTCCTCGAGCAGGGGGGGTTCTCGCCCGCCACCACCTTCGCCACCACGGCGCCGGCCGAAGCCGCCCCCGGCGACCAGGGCGCAGGGGGCGCCGGCGGCCAGCTGCACCTGGCGGCCCGGCTGCGCCGGCTGAAGCTCTGGTCGCTGCTCACCGACGAGCAGATCTTCCGCCTCGCCACCGTGGTGCGCGACGAGATCCACGAGACCGGCGTGCTGGTCTTTGCCCACCGCAGCCAGGGCCGCGACCTCTACGTGCTGGAGCGCGGCGAGATCCTCATCCAGCGCCCGACCGCCTACGGCACCTTCACCCTCGGCAAGCTCGATCCGGGGAGCCTGTTCGGCGAGGTCAACTACATCACCGGCCTCGACCGCAGCTCGGACGCCAGCGCGCTCTCCAGCTGCGAGCTCTTCCGCTTCGAGGCCAACGCCCTCGACGCGCTGGTCGAGGACACGCCGGAGCTGGGGGTCAAGCTCTTCTGGAGCTTCTGGCACAGCCTGGCGCAGAAGCTGCGCGCCACCAACGACCAGCTCAAGAGCTTCTTCTCCGCCGACACCATGCCGGAGAACTTCCTGCGCCTGCGCAAGCGCCCGGCGCCCCGGTCTCCGGAATCGCCGGAGTCGCCGGAGGTGAAGGTCGAGTCGACCGACAAGATCCGCCTGTTCCGCGAGCAGGGGCTGTCGCGCCGCGAGCTGATGACCCTGGCCACCTTCTCGCGCGAGGAGCGCTTCGCCGCCGGCGCCTCGCTCTTCCAGGAGGGGGACGAGGGCGCCGAGATGTACGTGGTGCTGGAGGGCAGGGTGATGATCAGCAAGTTCATCCCCGGCGCCGGCGAGGAGGCGCTCGCCATCCTGGAGCGCGGCGAGTTTTTCGGCGAGATGGCGCTGATCGACGGCGAGCCGCGCTCGGCCGACGCCCGCGCCTTCGGCGGGCCGCTCACCGTGCTGACCCTGGACCAGGCCACGGTGCGCGAGATCCTGGCGATGGACGCGCACGCGGCGCTGGAGTTCATGCAGCTGCTCTGCCGCCTGATCGCCAACCGGCTGCGCGAGATCGACGAGAAGGTGGTCGGCTGGCGGATCCTGTCGGGCGAGCGGAATCAGGAACCGGCCGGCTGAGCCTCGGGGTCCGCGGCCGGCCCGCGGCGGCGCCGTCCCGCGGCCGTCTGCCGCGGCCGTCCGCGGTCATCGGCGGGCGGCGGCCGGCGGCCGGCGCGGG
>JASLEW010000396.1 GCA_030150965.1 Thermoanaerobaculia bacterium
TGCCCACCCGGCGGCGTCCGCGGCGGGAGAGGAGCCATGCCGCGCGGACCGGCCGGGTGGTGGGGCGATGCCCCACCGCCGCCGGGGCGTCGGTCAGGCGCCGGCCGCATGGCGCTATAATCAAGCCGATCATCCGATCGCTCTCCCAACGACCAATCAGGAGGCACCCATGAGCGCTCAACCCGGCGTCGCATTTCCGCGTACCAGCAACCTGCCCGGCGGCAGGCAGCTGCGCGGCAGCGGTCCGGCGTTCTTCTGGACCACGGCGGTCCTGTGGACCGCGCTGACCCTGGTCCTGCACTTCGGCAGCGCCGGCGGCACCGGCGTGCCGCAGATCGGCCTGCCCCTCTATCTCTTCGGCCTGCTCGTCCTCTACCTGATCACCGGCGTCAACATGGTGCGCGAGTGGGAGCGGCGGCCGATCATGCTCTTCGGCCGCTACGTGAAAACGATCGGCCCCGGCCTGAAGTGGGTGGACCCGGTCTTCCACCGCCCGCTCGACGACGTCGCGGTCCGCGACGTGGTCAACGAGCTGCGCATCGGCGGCGTCCAGACCCACGACAACGTGCCGATCTCGTTCAACCTGGTGCTGACCACGCGGGTGGGCGAGGAGCGCATCCAGGACTTCGTCGTGCAGGTGGCGAACGGTTACGAGGCGACGCGCCAGCGCGCCCTGGCCTCGGTCACCGAGATCGTCGGCAACCACGAGCTCGACGCGATCCTGCACGCCCGCGACCAGTTCTACGCCGAGGTGAGGGACTCGCTGCAGAAAAAGGTCGAAAGCTGGGGGGTCAAGGTGAAGGCCGTCGAGCTCAAGGACATCCAGATCACCGACGAGCAGATCCAGCAGGCCATCGCGATGAAGGCGCGGGCCGGCAAGGAGGCCGACGCGGAGCTGGTGCGCGCCGCCATGCAGCTGCACATCGCCGGCAAGCTGGTGGAGGCGGCGGCGGCCCTCACCCCCGACGCCTGGCGGCTCAAGGAGCTGGAGGTGCTGGTCGAGCTGACGCGCTCGGCGCAGAACAACACCATCCTGGTGCCGACCACGCTGCTCAAGGGGCTGGAGGACATCGGCGCCGCCGCCGGCCGGTCGCGCGCCGCGGTGATATCGTAAGGCGGAGATGGCCCTCACCCAGGCGATCGCGGTCGGCGGCGTCCAGCTGTTCAAGCTGCGCCTGCTCAGCCGCATGCAGGTCCTGGCCAGGGAGGTCCGGGAGGGCGCCTGCGTCCTCCCGGTGGCCGTCCTGCTGCTGGCCGACGACGCGCACGGCGGCTGGATCACCGGGCCGGAGCTGGCCCGGCGCTTCGGCCTGGCGGACTTCGAGGTCGCCAACCTGCTCGACTTCTACTTTCCCGGCTGGTCGCCGGCCGGCGGACGGGTCTCCGGCAAGGGGGTGGTGTTCGATCCGCGCGGCCTGGAGGGTTTCCGTCAGTCGCTGCGCGACGCCGGAGTCGGCATCGGCGGCGGAGCCGGCCGTGAGGCCGGCGATCGCGGCGGCGGCGGCAAGGCCGAGCTGATCCTGGTCGACGCCAGCCAGGTCAGGGGCGCCGTGAGCCTCAACTTCACCACCGCGATCCGCTGCGACCTGGGCGCCGCGCTGGCCGCCCTGCCGGTGCCGCCCGGCCAGGCCCTGCCGGCCCTCGTGCAGTCGCTGGCCGACACGGCGACCGCCGTCCGGAGGCAGGGCGGCGACGGCCTGGGCCCGCCGTCCTTCAGCCTCAGCGAGCGTCTCGGCCTGGCCTTCGCCGGCCGCTCGCTGCTCGCGCCGTTCCTCGACCGCTGGCAGGCCGCGCTGCGGGCTCCCCTGCCCTCAGCCGGTCCGGCCGCGCCCGCCGTCCTCTCCGCCGCCGGCCTGGCCGCCGTGATGACGCGCGGCCTCGGCCCCGACCTGGCGCTGATCGACCTCTGAGCGGGAGGCGCTCCCCGGGTCGCGGCCCCGGCCCGGGGCCGCCGGGCTCACCGCCGCCGGTGCTCGCCGGCGCCATCCGTTCCCGTCATTTCCGTCATCCCCGCCGTCCGCGCCGGTCGGCTGCCCGCCCCGGCAGGGCGCCCCTCCCCTGGACCGGCGGCGCCCGGCGCCTTGAGATGGCGGTCGAGGAAATCGGCCGCCGCCTGGTAGGCGCTCACCCAGCTCTTCCACAGCAGCAGGTCGTGGATCTCGTCCGGAAAGACCAGCTCCTCGAAGGCCACGTGGTGAGCGCGCAGCCTGGCCGCGAGATCGCGGGTCTGGGAGAACGGCACGCTGCGGTCGTCGTCGCCGTGGATGAGCAGCACCGGCGAGCGCCAGGTGTCCACCGCCCCGACCGGCGACGAGGAGAAGGCGAGCCTGAAGGCCTCCTGCGCGTCGGGAGCCGCCGCCGGCGAGGCGTCCTCCCAGCTGGGCAGGAGCAGCGACCAGTCGTGCACGCCGTGGAAATCGACGCCGGCGGCGAAGAGGTCCGAGTTGCGCGCCAGCCCGAGGGCGGTCAGCAGGCCGCCGTAGGAGCCGCCCCACAGGCCGATGCGCCGCGCATCCACCTGCGGCAGGCCCTGGAGGTAGTGCGCGCCCGCCACCACGTCGCCGTACTCCGCCGAGCCCCGCCAGCCGGACCGCGGCGCCTCGCGGAACGCCCGCCCGTACATGATCCCCAGGCGGTAGTTGACCGACAGCACCACGTAGCCGCATCCGGCCAGGTACTGATTCATCGCGTAGGCGTTGTGGTAGTAGTACATGTAGTGGAAGCCCAGCATCATCTGCCGCACCGGGCCGCCATGGGTGTAGATCAGCGCCGGCAGGGTGTGGCCTGAGGCGGGAGCGCCCGGCGGCACGAACAGCTGGCCGTGGATGACCGTGCCGTCGGCGCTCTGGAAGATCACCTGGCGCGGCACCACCAGCTCCTGGGCTGGAAAGCCGGCCGGCAGCTGGCCGGCCAGCGCCTGCCGGCTGGTGACCGCCGGGGCCCCCGCCGCCAGGCGGTAGACCTGACCCGGCGTGGCCGCGCCCGAGCCGATGCAGACCACGGTCCTGCCGTCGCCGGTCTCGGCCGGCGACCACTCGATGCCCTGCCCGGCGGTCAGGGCCTGCGGCGCGCCGCCGGCCAGGCTCACCCGCCAGAGGTGGCGGCGGTCCTCGTCCTGCGGGTCGGCGCCGTGCTCGTTGGCGGAGAACAGGACGCTCCGGCCGTCGGCCGCGAGCGCCACGTCCTCGACGTCGTAGGCACCGGGGGTGAGCAGCCGCGGCGCGCCGCCGCCAGCCGCATCCACCACGTAGAGGTGGTTGCGCCCCTGCTCGTTCTGCTCGGAGGCGAAGACGATGCGGCCGCCCTCCCCACCCTCGCCGTAGAGCAGCGACGCGGCGGCGAACAGCGGCAGCGAGCCGTTCGGCTCCTCGCTGCTCTGCCACACCCGGCGCGCCCTGCCGGTCGCCGGATCGCCGACCCACAGGCTCCAGGGACGGGGCCGCTCCGGGATGAGCGGCAGCTTCTCGCCCACCGCCGGCTCGCGGACGAAGGCGAGGTGCGCGCCGTCGGGCGACCAGCGCGGCAGCTGGTCGCGATCGAGGCTGGGCGCGACGTAGCGCACGCTCTCGGTCCCCAGGTCGTAGACCGCGATGAAGCTGTGGTCCTTGCGGTCGAGGCAGAAGGCGAGGCGCTTGCCGTCCGGCGACCAGCGCGGCGTCAGGCTGTCGCCCTGCAGCTCGTGCAGCGCGCGCGCCGGAGCGCCGCCCGCGACCGGCGCCAGCCACAGCCGGTGGCGCGCCGCCCATACCGCCTGCCGCCCGTCGGGCGAGATCTCGATGTCCTCGCAGTCCTCCGGCGAGCAGCCCATGTCGCCGAGCAGGCGGGGCTCCGCCTTGCCGGCGGCGCCGGCGTCCACGTCGAGCGCCCAGACCTGCTGCCGGGGCGCCGTCGCGCGGCTGGCCGGGTTGGCCGATTCGCCGCCCGCGTTGACCTCGCTGCCGCGGGCGTAGACCACGCTCCAGCCGTCGGGGGTGAGGCGGAGGCTGGCGATCGCCTGCCCCTCGTCGCCGCGGTAGTGCGTGACCTGACGCGGTACAAAGCCTGGGCCGTCCGCCACCCAGACGTTGCGCTCGCCCCGGCGGTTCGCCACCCAGGCGATCCGCTCGCCCTGGCGCGCCGCCACCAGCTCCGACACGAACGGCGCTCCCATCACCTCTTCGAGGGCGGGGGCCGCGGCGGCGGGGCGCGCCCCGGAGGCGGCGCCCCAGCAGCACGACGCCAGGCAGACGACGACCGGAAGGTGATTGCGGCCCATACCCGGGACCCTCCCCGCGGCCGAGACGCCCTGCCGCGCAAGCTCAGGGCCGCGAGTCTAGCCCCAACTCCGCCGGGGCGTAAGGGCGCCGCGCCGGCCCCGGCGAGGCGCCGCACCGCCGGGGAAGCGCCGCGCCGGCGGGGGAAGCGCCGCACCGCCGGGCCGCCGCGCGGAGCGCCGCTCAGCCCAGGGTGGAATCGACCACCGCCAGGGTGTGCTGGCCGCGGACGACGCTCACGTCGGTGATCCCCAGGAGCCCGCGCAGCTGCTCGGCCGGCACCTTCATCGGGCCGGGCGAGTCCGCCTTGCCCGGCTGCGGCTGGGGAAAGGCGGTGGACATCGCGGTGTGGAAGGCGATGCGGCCCTCGACCTTCTGCATCACCTGGTGGATGTGGCCGTTGAGCACCGTGACCGAGCCGAACTTCCTGAGGTAGCCCAGCGCCTGCGCGCTGTCCTCGGTGCCCCAGCCCCATTCCGGATAGACCGACCACAGCGGGATGTGGGCGAAGACCACGATCGGGGTGCTCGCCCGCAGGTGCCTGACGTCGTCCTCCAGCCATTCGAGCTGCTCGCGGCCCAGCGAGCCGAGCCCGCCCTGCTTGAGGTTCAGCACGTTGACCAGGCCGATGAAATGCACGCCCTTCTGATCGAAGCTGCGCCAGCCCTGGCCCTTGCTGCCGCGGCCGTAGCGCTCCAGGTAGGGCTTGCCCTCGTCCTCGAGCACGTCGTGCTCGCCCGGCACGAAGAACACGTCCCTGGCAACGGCGCCCTTGAGGATCTGGTCCACCGTGTCGAACTGCTCGGGTTTCGACAGGTGGCTGATGTCGCCGGTGTGGAGGATCAGCTCCGGCTTCACCGGCAGCGCGTTGATCTTGTCGACCGCCGCCCGGAGCGTCGCCGCCACGTCGGGGTTCGCCGGCTTGTCGAACCCCATGTGGCTGTCGCTGATCTGCACGAAGCTCAGCTCGCCCCGCGCCGCCGCGGCGGCCCCCTGATCGTGGGGATTGCCCAGCGCGTAGGAGCGCAGCACGCCGCCCTGGAGGACGCAGAGCGTGCCGGTCCCCGCCCAGGCCATGCACTTGAGGAAGCCCCGCCGGTCGATGCCGTCCGGGTTCTGGTCGTGGATGATCCGGTCCCGGTCCGGCGCCGCCCACGCGCCGGGCCAGGA
>JASLEW010000493.1 GCA_030150965.1 Thermoanaerobaculia bacterium
GCGGCCTGTGCCAGCACCGGCCCGTGCAGGGTCCCGCCGGCCGTGTCATGGCGCCATCCACCGCGGAGCTCGGCGGGAGCGGGGAGAGCGGCGGGAGCGGCGAAGACCGCGCGGTTTCCCGGAGCAGGGGGAACGCCGGGAGCAGCGCAATCTTCGAGAGCGGCTGGGACGGCGAAAGCAACGACGTTTTCGACAGCGGCCGAAGCGGCGTGATCTTCGTCCCCTGCGGCCCCCCAGCCGCCGTCGTTCCACTCGGCCACCAGCTGGAAGCGCTCGCCGGGGCCGAGCAGCGGCAGCTGCGACAGCCGCAGCTCCGGCGCCGTGACCGCCGCCTCCAGCAGCCGCTCGAACTGCGCCAGGAACCGCACCGCGGTCGCGCCGTCGAAGAGGTCGGTGCTGTAGTCGAGCGACGCGTCGAGCCCCTCGGCGGACTCCTGGAGCACCAGCGTCAGATCGAAATCCGTCTTCACCGCCGGCACCGGCACCGGCCGCAGCTCGATGCCCGGGATGGCAAGGGTTTCCGCCGCGTTGTTCTGCAGCACCAGCATCACCTGGAACAGCGGCGAGCGCGACAGGCTGCGCTCCGGGTCGAGCTCCTCGACCAGCTTCTCGAACGGCAGGTCCTGGTGCTGATAGGCCTCCAGCGTGTCCCGCCGCACCCGCCCCAGGATCTCCCTCGGGCTGGGATCGCCCGCGAGATCGGCGCGCAGCACCAGGGTGTTGACGAAGAAACCGATCAAGCCCTCGGTCTCCAGCCGGTTGCGGCCGGCGATCGGCGTGCCCAGGGTGAAATCGGTCTGGCCGCTGACCCGCCCCAGCCAGCCCTCGAAGGCGGCGGCGAGGGTCATGAACAGCGTCGCCCCCTCGCGCCTCGCAAAAGAAAGGATTTCCTGCGTCAGCGGCAGTGAGAAGCGGCGCAGCCGGGCGGCGCCGCCGAAGCCGCGCACCGCCGGCCGCGGCCGATCGGCCGGCAGCTCGAGGACCGGCGGCGCGCCGGCCAGGCGTCCGCGCCAGTGCGCCAGCTCCGCGGCCAGCACCTCGCCGGCAAGCCAGCCGCGCTGCCACGCCGCGAAGTCGGCGTACTGCACCGGCAGCTCGGCCAGCGGCGACGGCAGGCCCTGCGCGAACGCGGTGTAGAGCGCCGTCACCTCGCGCACCAGCACTCCCAGCGACCAGCCGTCGCTCACGATGTGGTGCATGGCGAAGAGCAGCAGGTGCTCGGCGTTCTCCGCCGTGCCCACCCGCCACAGCCGCGCCCGCCAGAGCGGTCCCCGCGCCAGGTCGAACGGCCGCTCCGCCTCCGCCGCGACCGAGGCCATCGCCGCCGGCTCCCGCAACTCCGAGGCGAGATGCGTCAGATCGACCACCGGCACCGTCACCGGGGACGGTGGCAGGATCACCTGCCGCGCCCGCCCCTCCACCGCGGCGAACACCGTGCGCAGCACCTCGTGCCGCCGCACCACCTCCGCCAGCACCCGCGACAGCACCGCCACGGACAGCTCGCCGCGCAGGCGCAGCGCGACCGGCACGTTGTAGAGCGCGCCCCCCTCCAGCTGCTCGATGAACCACAGCCGCTGCTGGGCGAAGGAGAGCGGCAGGTCGACGGGCCGCGGCGGCCCGTCGACACTCGCCTGGGCTCGCTCCGCCCGGCGATCGGCCCGGATGACCGGCGGCGGCGCGGAGCCTCCCGGGCGCCATGCCGCCACGACCTCGCGGGCCAGGCCGCCGATCGTCGGGTGCTCGAACACCGCCCGCAACGGCAGCTCGACGCCGAAGGCGGCGCGCAGCCGCGAGGCCAGCCGCGTGGCCAGGAGCGAATGCCCGCCGAGCGCGAAGAAATCGGCCTCCGCTCCCAGGGCGAGCTCCGCCCCGGCTCCCAGCACCTCGGCGAAGATCCCCGCCAGGATCTCCTCCACCGCGGTGCGCGGCGCCGTCTGACTTGCACCGCCGGCCGCCGGGCCGGTCCCGCCGCGTCCGCCGAGGACGGGGCCGTGCTCGGCGAGCCGCTTCCGGTCCACCTTGCCGTTGGGGGTCAGCGGCAGGGCCGGGAGCTGGACGAAGAAGGCGGGCACCATGTGGGCGGGCAGCCGCGCCGCCAGCGCCTGGCGCAGCGCTTCGGCAGGCAGCTCGACCTCTCCACGGCCGACGACGTAGGCCACCAGGCCGCGGCCTCCGGGGAGGTCTTCGCGCAGCGCCACCGCCGCCTCGGCGATCGCGGGGAGCGCCGGCAGCTCCGCCATCGGCGCCAGGGAGGTCAGCGCCTGCTCGATCTCGCCGAGCTCGATGCGGAAGCCGCGCAGCTTGACCTGCTGGTCGCCTCGCCCGCGGAACTCGAAGCCGCCGGCGGGCAGCTGGCGCGCCCGGTCGCCGGTCCGGTACAGGCGCTCCCCCGGCAGCGCCGGGCTCTCCACGAAGCGCTCGGCGGTGCGCTCCGGCTGGCGCCAGTAGCCCAGGGCCAACCCCTCCCCGGCCAGGTACATCTCCCCCACGCCGCCCAAGGGCACCGGCTGCAACCCGGCGTCGAGCAGGTAGGCCCGGGAGTTGGCGATGGGCCGGCCGATCGGCACCGTCGCCGCATCCGCCGCCACCGCCTCGACCCGCTGCCAGGTGCTGAAGGTGGTGTTCTCCGTCGGCCCGTAGACATGCAGCAGCCGCTCCGGCGGGCCGCCCGCCAGCACCCTGCGCACCGCTTCCGGATCGGCCGCCTCGCCGCCGAAGAGCACCGTGTGGACGGCGGCGAAGGCGCCCGGCGCCGCCTGCGCCACCTGGTTGAACAGCGCCGTGGTCAGGAACAGCGCGCCGATGCGCTCGGCCGCCAGGAAGTCCGCCAGGTCGCCCGGCGACAGCAGGATCTCCTGCGGCACCCCCACGAGCGTCGCCCCGGAGAGCAGCGCGCCCCAGATCTCGAAGGTCGCCGCATCGAACGACAGGTTCGACAGCTGCGCGATCCGTCCGCCGGCCCCCAGGCCGCCCGGGCCGGCCAGATCGACGTAGTCGGTCGCCGTCACCAGGCGGACCACGGCGCGGTGCGGCACCGCCACGCCCTTCGGCCGGCCGGTCGATCCCGAGGTATAGATCACATAGGCCGCGGCGCCCCCATCGGCAGCGAGCGCCGCGCGCCCTCCTGCCGCCGGTGCCGGGTCCCCGCCCTCCGCCGAGAAACCGGCGGCGGCGATCTCGTCCCACTGCGTGTCGAGCCGCACGATGCGCGTCCGCAGCGCCTCCGGCGGCGGCAGGCGGAGCGCCAGGCCCTCCCGGGTGAGCAGCAGCGGCGCGCCGCTGTCGTCGAGCATCCACGCCAGGCGCTCGCGCGGGTGATCGGGATCGAGCGGCAGGTAGGCGGCGCCGGCCCTGAGGACGCCCAGCATCGCCACGAGCACGGCGCCCGAGCGCTCCAGGCAGAGCCCCACCAGGTCGCCGTTCCCCACCCCCTGCCGGCGGAGGAAGCGGGCCAGCAGCTCCGACCTGCCGTCCAGCTCCTCGTAGGTCAGCGCCTCGCCGCCGAAGACCCAGGCCAGCCGCCGCGGATGCGCCGCCGCCGTCCGGGCGAACAGCTCGGGGAGCGTCCGGCCCGCCGGCCAGTCCGTGCCGGTGTCGTTCCATTCGACGAGCAGCTGGTGCCGCTCGGCCGGGCCCAGCAGCGGCAGCCGCGCAACCGCACACTCGGGCTCCTCGGCCACCGCGCCGAGAAGGACGGTGAAGGCCGCCGCCAGGCGGCCGATCGTCGCGGCATCGAAGAGGTCCCGGGCGTAGGAGAGCGAGCCCGCGATCCCCGCGGTCCCGGAACCGGCGTCGTCGAGCGACAGGCTGAGATCGAACTTGGCGTCCTCGTCCGCTCCGTCCGGGAGGTCCAAGGGAGCCAGCCGCAACCCCGGCAGGGAGAGCTCTCCCAGCGGCGCGTTCTGCCAGGCGAACAGCACCTGGAACAGCGGCGCATGAGCCAGGCTCCGCTCCGGCGCCAGGTCCTCGACCAGCTTCTCGAACGGCAGGTCCTGGTGCGCATAGGCGTCGAGCGCCTCGCGGCGCACCCGCGCCAGCAGCTCGCCGAAGCGCGGCGCGCCCGCCAGGTCGGGCCGCAGCACCAGGGTGTTGACGAAGAAACCGATCAGGTTTTCGATCTCCAGCCGGCGGCGGCCGGCCACCGGCGTGCCCAGCGTGAGATCGTCCTGAGCCGAGAAACGTGACAGCAGCACGGCGAATGCCGCCGCGAGCGTCATGAAGAGCGTCGCGCCCTGCCGCCGGGAGAGCGCGGCGAGGGCCGCCGACAGCTCCGGCGGCAGGGCGAACGGGCGCGCCGCGCCGCGGAAGCTCTGCACGGCGGGGCGCGGCCGGTCCGCCGGCAGCTCGCAGACCGGCGGCGCGCCGGCGAGGCGCTCCCGCCAATGGCGGAGCTCCTCCGCCAGCGCCTCCCCGGCCAGCCAGCCCCGCTGCCAGAGCGCGAAGTCGGCGTACTGCACCGGCAGCTCGGGCAGCGGGGAGGGCCGTCCGGCGGCGAACGCGGCGTAGAGCGCCGTCACCTCCCGCACCAGCACCCCCAGCGACCAGCCGTCGCTCACGATGTGGTGGAGCGCGAGGAGCAGCACGTGCTCGCCCTGCTCCAGCCGCCAGAGCCGCGCCCGCAGCAGCGGCCCCCGCGCCAGGTCGAACGGCCGCCGCGCCTCGGCCGCGATCCAGCGCGCCGCCGCCGGCTCGCGCCGCGCCGGAACGAGCGCCGTGAGGTCCAGCAGCGGGACCGCCAGGCCGGCCGGCGGCAGGATCACCTGCCGCGGCCCCCCCTCGGCCTCGGCGAACACCGTCCGCAGCACCTCGTGCCGCCGCACCACCTCGGCCAGCACCCGCGACAGCAGCGCCGCCGAGAGGTCCCCGCTCAGCCGCAGCGCGATCGGCACGTTGTAGAGCGCGCCGCCCGCCAGGCGGTCGATGAACCAGAGCCGCTCCTGGGCGAACGACAGCGGCAGGCCGGCCCCCGCGCCGTCCCGGCTGCCCCCGCCGCCCGCATCCTCCACGCGGTCCCGGCGTTTCTTGCGGCATACG
>JASLEW010000569.1 GCA_030150965.1 Thermoanaerobaculia bacterium
TGAGCACGGTGTAGATGCCGGCGAAGCCGAGCAGGGTGAACAGGCCGTTGCCGGCGGAGACCAGGGCCGAGCTGCCGGCGGCGGTGCGCAGCAGGCCGTAGATCAGCCACGGCTGGCGCCCCAGCTCCGCCGTCAGCCAGCCGGCGGTGTTGGCGATGTAGGGAAACGGGAAACCGAGCAGCAGCAGCCAGAGGAGCGCGCGCGAGGTGTGGAGCGTGCCGCGCCACAGCTTCCACGCCGCGGCGCCCAGGACCAGGATGAAGATCGTCCCCAGGCCCACCATGATGTGGTAGCTGTAATAGACGAGCGGGACGTTGTCGGGCCAATCCGCCGGCGGCAGCGCGTCGAGCCCCCTGACCTCGGCGCCCCAGCGGCGGAAGGTCAGGAAGGAGAGCGCCCGCGGGATCAGCAGCGGATTGTCCAGGCGCCGGTTCGGCACGTCGGGCTGGCCGATCATGGCGAGCGGCGCGCCGGCCGTGGTGGCGAAGAGTCCCTCCATCGCCGCGAGCGTCCCCGGCTGGTAGCGGCTGACCAGCTGCCCCTGCGCGTCGCCGGTCGGAAAGACCTGCAGGATGGAGGCGATCAGCCCCGCCGTCACGCCGAGCCGCAGGAAGCGGCGCGCGTCCTCCTGCTCGTGCTCGCCGCGGTGCGCGCGCCCGGCGAGGAGGTAATAGGCGCCGGCCGCCGCGACCACGAAGCCGGCGGTGACCACCGATCCCGACATGGTGTGGGCGTACTGCCAGAGGCCCCATGGGTTGAGCAGCAGGTCGCCGAGGCCGGCGAGGCCGAGCCGGCCGCCGGCGCCCACCGAGTAGCCGACCGGGTGCTGCATCCAGGCGTCGGTGACGACGATGAAGTACCCGGAGAGCCACGACCCCAGGAACACCATCAGCGCGGCGAGCCAGTGCCCCCGCGGTCCCAGCTTCTTCTCGCCGAAGAGCAGCAGCCCGATGAAGCTCGACTCGAGGAAGAAGCTGAACACGCCTTCCATCGCCAGCGTCTGGCCGATGACGCCGCCGGCGAAGCGCGAGAAGGTGGCCCAGTTGGTGCCGAACTGGAACTCCATCGGGATCCCGGTCACCACGCCCATCGCGAAATTGATGCCGAAGATCCGCGCCCAGAAGCGGGCGGCGCGGTTCCACCCCTCGTCGCCGGTGCAGAGCGCCGCGCTCTTCATCACCAGCAGCAGCAGCGCCAACCCCATGGTCAGCTGCGGGAAGAGATAGTGATAGGTGACGGTGAAGGCGAACTGCAGGCGGTGGACGAGGACCGCGGTCATGATGGACGTTCGCCGCTCGCGCCGCGGGCGCCGTTCGCTTATGAGGCGCGGCGCACCGCGATCCGCACCAGCTGGCGGACCCAGCGCGCCGGCGGTCGCGGCGAGCCCGTGCGCCCCGCGGGCCGGTCTGCCGCGCTCAGGCTCCTGGGCATGGCGGTACGATAAGCGCGTGCGGGAGCTTTGGGAAGGGCAGCTCGCGTCGCGGATGGCGTCGGGGGAGCGTGGCGACCGCGCAGGGCCGACCCCGAGCCATGAAGGTGAGCGTGGTGCCCCCTTTCCCCCGGAGGGGTCCTCTCTAGTAAGACGTGCCCTCGCCACCGTCCGCCTGGCGATCGTCGTCGCCGGCGCCGTCCACCGAATCGTCGCGCTCGGCGCCTGGCCCTGCGCCGGATGGCTCGCCGGCCGCCGCGCCGCGGCCCCCGGCCTGCTCGCCGCCGGCCGCAAACGGGTCCACGATCAGCGGCGGCTCGTCCGCGCCGGCGCCCTCCGGCGCCTCGCTCCACGAGGCGCTCGCACCGCCGCCGCCGCCGGCACCTCCTCCGGCCTGCCATCCGGTAGGAGGAGGAGGAGGGGCGGCGGCGCCTTGCCCGGGTGGCCAGGGCCGGTCGTCGGCGACGTTGGGTCCGAAGCTGGAAAACGTCACCATCCGCTGGCACCGCGGGCAGGGCGCCGTCCAGGTGATGAGTCCCAGGAACGAGCGCCGCACCCGCCCCGTCCCGCCACAACGTGAGCAGATCATCGTGTCGCCTCCTCGCCGATCGGCCTGCCGGCCGGCGTCGGCCACGGCCGGCGCGAGCTCTCCGCCAGGCGGCCCGCCGGCTCGCGGCGCGGCCCGGCGCCGCGGAAGAGCCGCGCGTAGGCGCGCGCCATCGCCGCCATGCTGAACCGGCGCTCGACATGTTCGCGCGCCTTCGCGCCCAGCTTCCCCGCCAAACGGTCGTCTCCCAGGATGCGGAGCAGCGCGGCGGCCAGGGCGGCCGGCTCCGGCGCGGCGAGCAGCAGCCCGGTCTCCTCATGGATGACCAGCTCGGCGGTGCCGCCGTCGTCGTTGGCGATCACCGGCACGCCTGCCGCCATCGCTTCGAGGAGCGCGTTCGGGCAGCCCTGGCCGCTGCCCAGCACCACCGCGGCCGCGAACTCGGCGAGGCGGCCGGGCAGCGTGAAGCACGGGCCGTGGAAGAGCAGCCGCCGCCCGCCCTCGTCCGCCGCCGCGAGCGCCGTGGCGTAGTCCAGGTGCCGCGGCTCGGCGGCGCCGAAGACGTGCAGCTCGGCGGCCGGGACCTCCGGCCAGACGAGGCGCATCGCGGCGACGATCTCCAGCAGATGCTTGGCCGGGGCGATGCGCCCGCTGACCACGATGCGCGGCCCCCGGGCGTCGCCGCCGCGCCGCCCGCGGCCCACGCGCCGCGGAACGCTGGGCACCGGGGGCACGCCGTTGGGGATGACCGTCACCCTGTCCGCCGGGACCTCGCGCGGAGAGGGACCGTGGTACTTGAGCACCAGCCGGTCCAGACGCCGGTAGTATTGCTGCCGGTCGAAGCAGATGCGGCGCTGGAACTCGTCCGCCGCCCGCATCTCCTCGAAGGCGGCGGCGCCCGGGCTGACGTCGACGAAGCGCACCTGGCTCCAGCCCAGCGCCTTGACCAGCAGCAGCTTGATCTTCGGGTCGAGGTTCCAGAAGCAGACCGTGCCGGCGCGGCGGGCGCAGATCCTTTCGATCAGCGCCTCGGCGTGACCGAACGGCTCGCGCCCGGCGGCCGAGCGATGCACCATGATCCGCGCCGCGCGCAGCTCCTGTAGAAAATCCGCCGCCGTCGAGCTGCCGGCGACCACGATCTCGAAACGCCGCCGCCAGCCGCGGCGCGCCAGGGCCCTGGCGAGGTTCACCAGCGACCGCTGCGCGCCGCCGGCGTTGAGGTTGGCGGTCACCACCAGCACGCGGCGCGTGGCGCGGAACGGCCGGGCGAGGCTGGCGAGCGTCCACAGCCGGTGCGCCGGGAAGCTCGGCCAGCGCGCCGGCCGCACGCCCCTGGCGAGCGCCGCCTCGACCGCCGCCACCCATGCTTCCGGCGGCGCCTCGCGGTCCAGCAGCGCCAGCGCCTCGTGCGCGACCTCGCCCTGCCCGCCGACGCGGCTGGCGACGACCGGCAGCCCGCCCGCCAGCGCTTCGAGCGTGGCGATGCTCAGGCCCTCGTAGCGGCTGGTGTTGAGCAGCAGGTCGAAGGCCGGCAGGCAGCGCGCCGCCTCGGGCACGAAGCCGGGCAGCGCCACCCGCGGGCGCAGCCCGAGGCGCTCCATCTCGCCGAGCAGGGCGTTCCAGGCATCCCGGCCATCGCGGCCCACCGGGCCGCCGACGATCACCAGGTAGGCATCGCGCCGGGCGTGCAGCCGGTGCAGCAGCCGCAGCGCCGCCGGATAGTCCTTCTGCGGCTTGACGCCGCCGATCATGCCGAGCACCACCGCCTGGCGCGGGATGCGCCAGAGCGACCGCCAGCGCTCGCGCTCCCCGGAAGCGGAGGGAATGGCGGGAGCGGCCAGAACGGCAGGGCTGGCGGGAACAGCGGGAGTGGCCGGCGCAGTCGTGGAGCCTGCGGCGGCGGCGCGAGGCGCAGCCGTGGAGACGGCAGCGGCGGTGGCGGCCGGCGCGGTCGCGGAGACAGCAGCAGCGGCGGCGCGCGGCGCGGCCGGAAGATGATGGATGACGCTGACCTCGCCGCGGAAGCCGCTCTGCCGCAGCTCCTCGGCGCATGCCCGCGACACCGCGATCGCCAGCGGCGAACCGGCGAGCGCCTCCGGTCCCTCGCGCCAGCCCTCGCCTGCGTTGTGCAGCACCGGCACGGCGAAGGCGCCGCCGCGGGCGAGCGCCCGCCGCTCGGCCTGCGTCAGCAGGTGGCACAAGCAGACCGGGTTGCCGGAGCGGGCGATCCCGCGGCCGAGCCGCCGCAGCTGTCGCAGCAGCGGCAGCATGTCCCGGCCGTGAAGCCGGGTCAGACGGACGCCGGCCGGTACCGGCCACTCCCAGCCGTGGTCGCGCAGGACGATGAGGTGCACCGCCCTGCCGGGCTGGAGCCGCGCCGCCCAATCGAGGACGATGCGCTCCGCGCCGCCGAGCGCCAGGCCGCCCAGCGCCACGCTCAGCTCGCCGCCGCCGCCGCGCAGGGGCAGCAGCGGCGGTTGCAGCTCGGCCTCACGGGTCACCGGGACGGTCAGGGGCATCCTGCTGCGGGCTCCGCGCCACGGAAGATGACGGCAACAGCCGGTCCTGCGTATTTTAGTCTTGAATCCGCAAGCCGGCGACCTCTATCCGCTCGAGGATCCGGCGGATCCAGATGCCCTCGTTGGCGGCGTACCTCCCCTCCTGACCGCGCAGGCGCGCCATCTCCAGGCTGCCGGCATGATGGAGGCCGATGAGGTCCCACTGCTGGTTGAACACCGGGCTGCCCGAGCTGCCGCCCTCGGTGGGCGTGCGGTAGTGGATCAGCGGGTCGTCGTGATCGAGCAGCAGGTTGTCGTGCAGCGAGAGCGACAGCGACCGCCCTCCGGGATGCCCGATGATGTACACCTTCTGCTGGCCGTCGGCACTCGGCAGGCGCCGGGCGAGCGGATGGCAGTCCACCGCGCTCAGCGGCGGGTCCAGCACGAGCAGGGTGGCGTCGAGCTCGGCGGGCGGCGAGGTCCAGAGCTGCCGCACGCGGTGCTCGGTGCCGGCCGCCGCCGGCAGGTATTCAAAGACGATCCGGGCTTCGTCCGCGGCCAGCGCACCGAGCTTGGCCTGCACGTGCGGATCGTCGCTCACCACGTGCGCGTTGGTGAGCAGCAGCAGGTGGCCGTCCAGACCTTGGGCAGAGTCGCCGCCGCGCACCAGGAAGCCGGTGCCGACGCCGTCGCCGGTGCTCTTACGCACCTGCCCCACGGCGCGGCAGCGGTCGAGACCCGTCTGATACCACTTGAGGGTCACCACCCCCTCGCGGCCGAGGATCTTCTCGAGCTGCTTGCCGGCCACCGCCTCCGCCGCCCCCTCGACCTCGCGGCTGCGGGCCAGCGTC
Organism: Thermoanaerobaculia bacterium; assembly: GCA_030150965.1. GTDB lineage: Bacteria > Acidobacteriota > Thermoanaerobaculia > Multivoradales > UBA5704 > JASLEW01. The sequence continues at coordinate 5,326 of JASLEW010000569.1, forward strand.
TGGTCCAGCTCTCCCGGCGCCAGATCGACGCGGCCCCCCTTGCGGTCGAGGAGGCCCGCTTGCAGCAGCGGCAGGAGCAGGGAGCCGGGCGGTGTCGAGATCGTCAGCTCCCAGACCTCGACGAGCTGCCGGAGGGTGCTCGCCAGCTCGAAGGCATCGGCCTCCGGCCGCTGCACGTACTCGCCGATCCACAGCAGCGCCTCGCTGTGGTCGCCGAGGGCGATGCAGGCCTCGGCGGCGGTCGCCACGTCCCAATGGCTCACCTGATGGCGGGGACCGCCGATGGCTGCCAGGATCGTGCGCGCCAGCGCCGCCGGGTCGGGCGCCGCGACGAGCGGCACCCGGTCGCGCTCCGCCCGGCACACCAGCGCCACGGTGTTGATGCCGTGCCAGAGATGGCGCGCTGGATCTGACACGTAGACGCTGCGGTAGGCCTCGACCGCCTGCGCCAGGTGACGCCGCGCGCTGAGCAGATCCGCCGCGGTGGGCCCGCCGCGGGCGGGACCACCGCCACCGCTGCTGCCACCCCGGGGACTGCTGGCGCTGTTGCCGGCGCCATCGGCGTCATCGGCGTTATCGGCGTTATCGGCGCCATCGGCGCCATCGGCGGCGGAGGTGGCGGCGGTCGCGGTGCCCGCGGCCTCGACGTAGAGCTGCTTGTGGGCGCGGCCGAGCAGGCCGCACGCCTCGGCGTGCTCCTCCGGGTCGCCGGCGGTGCGCGGGATGAGATCCGCCAGGAACGCGAGCGCTTCCTCCAGCCTGCCCTGATCGATCAGGGCAG
>JASLEW010000579.1 GCA_030150965.1 Thermoanaerobaculia bacterium
GTCGCTCCATTCGGTCACCACCTGGTGCCGCTCGGCCGCGCCGAGCAGCGGCAGGTCGATCGCCGCGGTCTCCTCCGTCGCGCCGCCGCCGGCCGCGGCCGCCGCGCCGAGCAACCTGGCGGCACCGTTCTGCTGGCTCCCCGCGATCCCGGCGAGCGCGGTCAGCAGGGCCGCGTAGTGCCCGCTCAGGCGCGCCACGGTCGCGTCGTCGAACAGCTCGCGGCCGAACTCGATGCCGCCCCCGATGCTCCCGTCCTCGGCCTCCATCAGCGACACGCTGAGCTCGAACTTGGTGCCCAGGCTGGGGATGGGCAGCGGCTCGAGGTCGAGCCCCGGCAGCCGCCCCGGCGGCAGCGGCATGTTCTGCAGCACGAAGAAGACCTGGAACAGCGGCGAGCGGTGCGGCCCGCGCTCGGGTTGCAGCTCCTCGACCAGCTTCTCGAACGGCACGTCCTGGTGCGCGTAGGCCCCCAGCGCCGTGTCGCGCACGCGCCGCAGGGCGTCGCGCACGGCGGCGGCGAGCGGCAGCGCGGTGCGCAGCACCAGCGTGTTGACGAAGAACCCGACCAGCCCCTCGATCTCGCGCCGCGTGCGGTTGGCTACGGCCGAGCCCACCGCCAGGTCCTCCTGGCCGGTATAACGCTCGAGGACGATCTGGAAGGCCGCCAGCAGCAGCATGAACAGCGTCACCCCCTGGCGCCGGGCGAGCCGTACCAGGCCGGCGGCGGCGGCGGGCGGCACGGCCACGGCGGCGACGCCGGCATCCCCCCGCCGCTGCCACCGGCGCGGCCGATCGGTGGGCAGATCCAGCACCGGCACGCCGCGGAGCGTCTCGCGCCACCAGGCGACCTCCCTGGCCAGCACCTCGCCGGCCAGCCAGCGCCGCTGCCACACCGCGAAATCGGCGTACTGCACCGGCAGCTCCGGCAGCGGCGAGGCCCCGCCCCGGCACCGGGCGCCGTAGAGCGCCGTCAGCTCGCCCAGCATCACGCCCACCGACCAGCCGTCGGAGGCGATGTGATGCATGGTGGTGAGCAGGGCGTGATCGCGCTCGGCCAGCTTGACCAGCGCGGCGCGGAAGAGCGGCCCCCGCCGCAGGTCGAACGGACGCAGGCTCTCGGCGCGGACCGCCTCGCCCAGCGCCTGCTCCCGCCGCGCGGAGCCGAGCGCCGTCAGGTCGATCCGGGGCAGCGGCCGTGGCGCGAACGGCACGATTACCTGCACCGGGTCGCCATCGCGGCCGGCGAAGCGGGTGCGCAGCGCCTCGTGGCGGCGCAGGATCTCGTCCAGGCCCTGCCGCAGCGCCGCCGCATCCAGCTCGCCGCGCAGGCGCAGCGCCAGCGGCACGTGGTAGGCCGTCGAGCCGGGCTCCAGCTGGTCGATGATCCACAGCCGCTGCTGGGCAAAGGAGAGCGGCAGCGGGCCGCCGCGCTCGGCCCTGCCGAGCGGCGCCAGCGGCGGCGCCTCGACGCCGCGCGCGAGGAGCAGCTTCTCCCGCACCTCGGCCGCCATGCCGCCGAGGGTGGGATCGTCGAACAGCCGGCGGAGCGACGGCTCGACGCCGAACATCTCCCGCACCCGCAGAGCGAGGCCGGTGGCGACCAGGGAGTAGCCGCCGAGATCGAAGAAGCTGTCGCCGGGCTGCACCCGTTCCACCCGCAGCAGCTCGCGCCACAGCCCGCCGAGCAGCTCGGCGACGGAGTCCGCCGCCTCGGGCGCCGTCGGCCACGCCGCGCCGGTCTCCCCGCCCGCCGGCCGCTCCGTCTCCGTCCCCGCCTCCGCGCCCGCCGGCGGCTGCGCCGCCGCCTGGCGGCTGCCGATCCGGCCCAGGAGCTCGACGCGCCCGTCGGCCAGCACCCGCGCCAGCTCGCCGGTGCGGATCAGGCGGGCGCCGGGCGACGGTCCGCACGGATCGGGCACGCGCCGTGCCGCCGCCAGCTCCGGCAGCTCCGGCTCGTCGGGGGCCGGCGCCTCGTCTCCGATGCAAAGCTCCCCCACCACGCCGATGGGGGCCAACCGCCCGAGCCGGTCCAGCACCCTGGCAGCGCCCGTGGCCGGCCGCTCCGGAAGCGCCAAGGCATCGGCGGCGCCGCGCGCCAGCAACGGGCGGCCGCTCCATTCGATCGACAGCTGGTGGCGCTCCGCCGCGGCGAGCAGCGGCAGCTCTCCCGCCGGCAGCGCGAGCATCGCCGCGGCGGAGCGGACGGCCGCGGCGGCATCGCCGGCGCCCGGCGCGGCCAGGGCATGGAGCAGGCTGGCGTAGTGCCCCAGCAGCCGCTCGATCGTCGCCGGATCGAACAGGTCGCGGTCCAGCTCGGCCCGCGCCTGGAGCCCGCCGTCCGGGGTCTGCGCCAGCGACAGGCTGAGCTCGAACTTGGCGACCGTCGCCGGGACCGGCACCGGCGTCAGGGTGAGCCCCGGCAGCCGCAGCGTCGGGACCGGCGCGTTCTGCAGCGCGAGCATCACCTGGAAGAACGGCGTGAGCCGGGCGCCGCGCGCCGGGCGCAGCTCCTCGACCAGCTTCTCGAACGGCACGTCCTGGTGCGCGTAGGCGCCCAGCGTCGTCTCGCGCACCCGCCGCAGCACGTCGCGCACCGCGGCGCCGGGCGGGAAGGCGGTGCGCAGCACCAGGGTGTTGACGAAGAAGCCGACCAGGCCCTCGATCTCCTGCCGCGTGCGGTTGGCTACGGCCGTGCCCACCGCCACGTCCTCCTGCCCGGTGTGGCGTTGCAGCAGCACGCCGAAGGCCGCCGCGAGCACCATGAACAGCGTCACGCCCTGGTCCCGGGCGAGCTGCGCCAGGTCGGCCGCGGCGGCGGGCGGCACCGCCAGCAGGCGAAACGCGGCCCTGCCCGGCGATCGGCCGTCCTGCCGGCCCGCCCGGGCTCGCTCCGGCGACCTGGGCCGCGGTCCGCCGTCCTCCGCGCCCGG
>JASLEW010000589.1 GCA_030150965.1 Thermoanaerobaculia bacterium
GCCTGGCCACGGAGGCCAGGCGACCGGGGGGCGATCGATCGACGCTGGTCAGTTGCCCGTTACACCGGAGCCCCGAGAGCGCCACCGGCCGAGACGGGCATGCGGGCGCTTCTCTCAGAAGACGAACATGCCGACCGCCGCCGCGAACATGAGCAGCGTGGCCGCGGCGACGGCGACGGCGCCCAGCCGCGAGCTGGGCTGGCCGCGCATGATGCCGCGGTCGATGGCCACGATCAGGATGCCGACCAGGAGGAACGGCGCCAGGAGGCCGTTGACCACGGCGCTCCAGAAGAGCGCCCGGAGGGGGTTCATGCCGGAGAAGTTGAGCACCACCCCGGCGGCCGTCGACAGCAGCAGCACCGCATAGAAGCGCCGTGCGCCGCCGATCTTCCTGTCCAGCCCCTCCGGCCAGTCGAAGGTCTCGGCAAAGGCGTAGGCGGCCGACCCGGCCAGGGTCGGGATGGCGAGCAGGCCGACCCCGACGATGCCCAGGGTGTAGAGGCTCGCCGCGAGCCGGCCGGCCAGCGGCCGCAGGGCCTCCGCCGCCTGGCGCGAGGTCTCGATCCTGGTCAGGCCGTGCGCGTGCAGGGTGGCCGCGGTGGTGAGGATGATGAAGAACATGGTGGCGTTGGAGAAGAACGTGCCGACGCCGACGTCCATCTTGCGGTCGGCGATCTCGCGCCGGGTGGCACCCTGGCGGAGGATCAGCATGCGCCGTCCCTTGGCGTTCTCCTCCTCCACCTCCTGCGAGGTCTGCCAGAAGAAGAGGTAGGGGCTGATCGTGGTCCCCAGGATGGCGACCAGGGTGGCCCAGCCCTCGCGGTTGGACGGGAGCGAGGGGATCACGGCGTCGCGCAGCACGGTGCCCCAGCTCGGGTGCACCAGCAGGGCGGTGATCCCATAGGCCCCCAGCACCAGCGCCAGCCACTTGAGGACGCTGGCGATCTGGTGGTAGCGCAGGCGGACGGTGGCGGCGGCGATGCCGACGCCGAAGACCACCACGAAGACGAACGAGCGGACGCCGGTGATCATCTCCGCGGCGTCGGCCATGCCGCTCAGGTCGGCGGCGATGTTGATGGTGTTGGCGACGAGCAGGGCCAGGGCCGCCACGATCAGCACCGGCTTGGGAAAGCGCTTCCTGAGCGCCCCGGCCAGGCCCTCGCCGGTGACCATGCCGATGCGGGCGCACATCATCTGCACCGCCGCCATCAGCGGCCAGGTCACCAGGGCGGTCCACAGCAGGGCGGTGCCCAGCTGCGCCCCGGCGATCGAGTAGGTGGCGATGCCCGAGGGGTCGTCGTCGGCGGCGCCGGTCACGACGCCAGGGCCCAACGTGTGGAAGAAACGCCGCACCGCGCTCTCGCGCTGACGCGCGGGCACCGCTGGTGCCTCGGCCGCCTTCATACGTTGCTTGGTGGTCCTGGTTGTCCGGCGCTGCTGCCGCGGATGCCTAGCGCCGAGCGCATCCGGCACCGCGGTGGCGGCCGGTGATTCCGGTGAGGCCGATGAGGCGGCGCGCGGTGCGGATCACGCCTGGCTGCCGGGACCGCCGGCGTGTGGATCGACCGGTGGCACGGCGGGTGGTGGCGCGGGGGGGGTGTAGGGGGCCTGGGCCATCGCCGCGGCAGGCGGCGCCGGCGCGGCCTGTCGGGGGGCCTCGATCTGCTGCGGCGGCTTCTCCTCGTGCTTCGGGCCGCTCATCGCGTCCTTGAAGTCGCGGATCGAGGTGCCCAGTCCCTTGCCCAGCTCCGGCAGGCGCTTGGGTCCGAAGATGAGCAGAGCGATACCCAGGATGACCAGAAGGTGCATCGGCTGGAAGAGACCTTCGAACATGACGACCTCCGATGACGCGAACCTGCGCGCGAGTCCGCGAGGCTTCGCCTCGCACTCTATTGTCGCGAACGGGCTGCCGCTGTCAAGGCCGCTGTCTCCTTCTGTCCCTCCCGTGCTCCGCCCTGCTGTCACGAAATTGCGCCGTGGCGCGACATTGGTCTAGTAGACGTTGTTGGCGTTTGCGGAAACGTTGGCCGACGTGCGGCAGAGCAGATCTCCGGCGTGAGGTCCCTGCCCCGTCCCGCGGGGGCGCGTGCCCCAGCCCAGGGCCGTCGTGCGCGCGCCGCTCAGCAAAACGAGAGACGAGGAGGACAGTGATGAAGAAAAAGATGGGCAAGAATCTCACCCTGCGCCGCGAGACCCTGGCCCGCCTGGTTGCCGGCCTCGACTACATCGACCCGACCACCCTCGGCAGCTACACGTGCATCGCCACGCCGGCGCCCTGCTCCTGCGTGATGTGAGCTCCCGGGCGCTGTCGCGGCCTCTCATCGACTCCCACCTCATCCGCCGCACCGCGGCCTCCCGCGCCGGGAGGGCGGGTATGCCGCGCCGGCTCCGCCGGCGGCGGGGACTTCCGGCATGACCACCCGGCCGCGGGCGGCGGTGCGCCGCGGCTGGGCGCTCCTCGGCCTTCTCCTGGGCGGCGGCCTGCCGGCGGGTCAGCCGCCGGCGGGTGCGGCAGCTCCGGCGAGCGCGGTGG
>JASLEW010000596.1 GCA_030150965.1 Thermoanaerobaculia bacterium
GCCGCGCCGGCGCCCGCGGCAGGTCCGCCGCCGGTGCCGCCACCGCCCACCGCGGCCGAGGCGGCGCGGCTCGCCGGCGGCGAGGTCCTCCTCTCGGCGCGCCCGGTGGGACCGCACGGCCTCGACGAGGAGACCGGGCGCGGAATGATCGAGGCGCCGGCGGAGAGAGTCTACGCGGCGCTGATCGATTTCGCCCACTACCAGGAGTGGGTGCCCTTCGTCTCCCGCTCGACCGCCCGGCCGCAGGCCGACGGCTCGGTGGTGAGCTTCCAGGAGCTGGCGCTGCCGTTTCCGACCGGCAGCCGGCACTACGAGATCCGCGCCCGCTTCGAAGCCCCGGAGGCCGGGAGGAGCACCGCCTGGCGGGTCTGGTGGACCTATATCCCTGGTACCGGCAACGTCGCCGACCACTACGGCTGGTGGGTGCTGGAGAGGGCAGGAGCCAACCTCACCCGGGCGACCTGCCTGCTCTACACCGATCCCGGCAGGACGCCGGCCTGGGCGATGCACCTCGGCGCCTCGCAGACCATGCCCTACATCTTCAGCGGCCTGCGGCAGCAGATCCACCGTTCGCGCTACGACCAGCCTTGAGGTAGACTGACCGGCCAGAGCCACTAGCACTCAACGCCGGGGCAGGAGAATCCTCGCGAAGGGAGCAGGCGCTTCGCGACACGCTGGCCGATGGAAAACGAATCTCTGACCCTTGAAGCGCACCTGGGGACAGAGCTGCATCGGCGGTCCACCGAGCTGACCCGCATCTGGTTGGACCGGCTGCAGCAGCGCCTCGACGTCCACCCCTGGCGCGTCTTCCCCTCCGACACCCTGCTCAATCACATCCCGGAGGTCCTCAAGGCGATCTCCGACTACCTGTGCTCCAACGGCAGCGCGGTCGCCGAGCAGCTGGTGCGCGGCGAGCTCGGCAAGCTCGCACGGCTGCGCCGCGAGCAGGGCTACGACGTGGACGAGCTGCTCGCCGAGTTCGAGATCCTGGGCGAGATCCTCTACTCCGCCCTGCGCGAGGAGGCCGGCGGCTTCGACCGCTCGGTGCCGGCCGAGCATGCGATCGAGGTTGCCGAGCGCCTCTACCGCGCGCTGTCGGCGATCACCGCCATCACCACCTCGACCTTCCGCGAGGAGGGGTTCCGCGACCGCCGGGCGCGCGCCCGCCTGCTGGGCAGCTTCGGCCGCGACCTGGCGCATGAGCTGCGCAACCGTCTCGCCGCGGCCGACGCCTCGCTGCAGATCCTGGGGCACGTCCTGGGACACTCCGAGGACGCGGTGGAGGAGCCGGCGGCGGCGGACGCGCCGGAGACGGGCGCACCGGCCGCGAACGGCTCCCCGGCGGCGCCGGCCAGCGAGCGGTCGCGGCGGGCTCTGCGCGCGCTCGGCACCGCCCTTCACCGCATCCGGGGCGTCGCCGACGACGTCCATGCGCTGGCGATCGCCCAGGGCAGCGAGGAGTCGGCGCAGGGGCGCCGCCTGGGGCTGCAGCACCTGCTCGCCGAGACCATCGAGGAGCTGGCGGCGCTGGCCGAGGAGAAGGGCGTCCGCATCCAGGTCGAGGAGCCCGTGCCCGACATCCAGGTCGACGCCACCCGCGTCGAGCTGGTGCTGATCAACCTGCTGGGCAACGCCATCAAGTACTCGGACCCGGAGAAGGCCGACCGCTGGGTCGCCATCTCGGTGGCGCGCGAGGAGCCCAACCACTGGCGGATCGGCATCGCCGACAACGGCGTCGGCATCCCGGAGAGCCTCCAGGGGCTGGTGTTCGAGCAGTTCGTGCGCGCCCACCCGCAGATCGCCGAGGGCACCGGCCTCGGCCTCGCCATCGCGCGGGCGGCGATCGACCAGCTCCACGGGCGGATCTGGCTGGAGAGCGAGCCCGGCGCCGGCAGCACCTTCTACTTCACCGTCGTGGACCCGGCGCTGGCCCGGGAGTAGCGGGCGGCGCCCGCTCTAGCCCCGCGGCGGCGCGGGGGAGGCGGGCGCCGGACCGCCGAGGGTGCTCGCCCCCAGCACGTCGAGCTTGGCGCCGAGCAGCGCCGCGCGGCAGGCGCGGCGCTGGATCTTGCCGCTGGAGGTCTTGGGGATGGTGCCGGCGCGCACCAGCACCAGCTGCTGCACCTGGGCCTCGTGCTCCTCGGCGACGGCACGCCGCACCGCCTCGGCGATCGCCTCGGCCGCCTCCTCCGCCAGCGCGGCGGCGCCCTCGGTGCGCTCCAGCTCCTGCACCACCACCAGCCGCTCCTCGCCGCCGACCTCGACCGAGAAGGCGGCGCCGCAGCCGGGGCGGAGCGCCGGATGGCTGCGCTCGACGGTCAGCTCGATGTCCTGCGGATAGAGGTTGCGGCCGCGGATGATGATGAGGTCCTTGAGCCGGCCGGTGACGAACAGCTCGCCGCCGTCGATGAAGCCGAAGTCGCCGGTGCGCAGGAAGGCCGGCCCGGAGCCGCCGTCCGCGGCCGGGGAGGGCGCCGCGGGACCGGCCGGAGCGGCCGGACCGGCCGGAGCCATCGCGAGCCGGCCGCCGAAGGTCTCGGCCGTCGCCTCGGGCCGCTTCCAGTAGCCCTTGCAGATGCTCTCGCCGCGCACCCAGATCTCGCCCACCCGCCCGTCGCGGCAGGGGGTCAGGGTCTCCGGATCGACGATCGCCAGCTCCTGCCCCATCCAGGGATGGCCGCACGACACCAGGGTGCGGCCGGCGGGGTCGGCGGGGGCGGAGGGCTGCGCCGCCGGTATCGGCGACATTGGCGCCAAGGGCGCCAAGGGCCCCGGGGTCGCCAGGGGCCTCGCCTCGCCGGCCTCCAGCTGGGCGCGGTCGAAGGTGGCGATGCGCGGCGCGGTGCGCGGCGCTCCCGGGCCGGGGCCGCCGGCCACGAACAGCGTCGCCTCGGCCAGCCCGTAACACGGGAAGAAGGCGCGCGGCGCGAAGCCGCAGCCGGCGAACGCCGCGGCGAAGCGCTCCATGCTCTCGGCGCGCACCGGCTCGGCGCCGTTGAAGGCCGTGTCCCAGCTGGAGAGGTCGAGCTCCTCGCGGTCCGCGGCGGTGACCTTGCGCACGCACAGGTCGTAGGCGAAGTTGGGGCCGCCGCTGGTGGTGGCGCGGTAGCGCGAGATGGCGGCGAGCCAGCGCTTGGGGCTCTGCAGGAAGGCGATCGGCGACATCAGCACGCAGCGGGCGCCGAGGTAGAGCGGCTGCAGGACATTACCGATCAGGCCCATGTCGTGGTAGAGCGGCAGCCAGCCGACGATCACCGACTCCGCCGTCTGGCCGAAGGCCTGGCGGATCATCTCCTCGTTGTGCAGCAGGTTGCCGTGGCTCACCATGACGCCCTTGGGCGCCGCGGTCGAGCCGGAGGTGTACTGCAGGAAGGCGAGGTCGTCGCTGCCGGCCGCCGGGTCGCGCCAGGCGTCCGCGGCGCCGTCCGGCACCTCGTCGGTGGCGATCAGGCGCAGGGCGCCCAGCTCCGGCACGGAGGCCGCCAGGCCGCCGATCGCCGTCCGCAGCTCCGCCGTGGTGAGCGCCACGGCGGGCCGCGCGTCGCGCGCGATCTCCAGGAGCCGCGGCAGCGCCCGCGCCGAGCGCGGCGGGTAGGCCGGCACCGCGACCACCCCGGCGTACAGGCAGCCGAAGAACGAGGCGATGAACTCGACCCCCGGCGGATAGAGCAGCAGCGCCCGCTGGCCGGCGGCGCCCAGCTGCTGCAGCGTGGCGGCGACGGCGCGCGCCCGCCGGTCGAGGCCGGCGTAGGTCAGCTGCGGCCCCTCCTCCGGCCCGCGGTCGGGGAGGAAGGTGTAGAGCGGCGCCTCGCCGTGCGTGGCGGCGCGCTCGCGCCCCAAGGCCACCAGGCTCGCCCACGGGCTCTTGTAGGACTCGGCGGAAGCGGCCACCGGGGCCGCGCTCATGGGCGTGCTCTGCGCGTTCATCGAAGCTCCTCCTCGCGCGCCGGCGGGGGCGCCTTACGTATCTCTGGTGCCGGCCGCGCCGCGCCCTGGGACGGAGGGGCAGCCCGAGGCGGAGCCCAAGGGGGTGCGGGGGGCATCCCGCCCGGCGCGGCGGGCGCGGCGCCGGGAACTCCCCTCCTGCCCGGGCGGTCGAAGGATACGACGGCAGCGCACCCCCGCGGGCACCACGGTCCTTCAGGGCGTGCCGGCGCCGCCAAGGAGGATGTCATGTTCAGCAGCCTGATGGCAGAGGAGCGCCCGCGCCGCAACCGGCGGCGCACCTGGATCCTCACCGGCTCCCTGGCGCTGCACCTGGTGGCGGTCGCCACCCTGGCCGGAGCCGAGATCTGGCGGGTCGAGGCGGTCGCCGAGCCGCCCCTGGCCGACGTCTTCGAGGTGCAGCTGCCGCCGCCCCTGGACCGGGAGCTGCCGCCGGCCGCGGCGGCCCACCGCCAGCCGCCGCCCGCCGCGCCGCCGGCGAGGACGGTCCAGCCCCCGCCGCCGCGGGTCGTCCAGCCCGATCCGGCGGCCCTGGACCAGCACCCGGAGGTGCCGCCGCCCGCCGCGGCCGAGCAGCCGCCCGCCAGCGTCGAAGAGGCAGGCTCTGGCAACATCCCGGGAACCGGTCCCCGCGGCACCGGCGGCACCGGGCCCGGCGGCCCGGGCGACGGGCCCGGCAACGGGCAGGATCTCGGCGACTCGCCGCTGCCGATCGGCGGCCCGATCAGCCGCCCGCAGATCGTGCCCGGGACCAGGGTGCAGCCCGTCTACACCGAGACGGCGCGGCAGGCGCACCTCCAGGGCGTGGTGGTGCTCCAGGCCACCATCGACGAGAGCGGCAACGTGATCGACATCCGCATCCTCAAGCGCCTGCCGATGGGCCTCGACGCCGAGGCGGTGAAGGCGGTCAGCCAGTGGAGGTTCACCCCCGCCACCCTCCACGGCCGCCCGGTCAAGGTCTTCTTCTCGGTGACGGTGCAGTTCGAGGCCCGGTAGCGGCCCGCCCGGGGAGTCGCACGGCCCTCACGCCGGGCCTCCGGCTCCCTGGCCGGACCCCCTGGTCAGCTGCCGAGGGGGCCGTCCAGCCGGCTGGCGACGATGAAGACGAACCACTCGAGGAAGGGCAGCAGCAGCACCTCGACCGCTAGGAACCTCGCCTCCTTGCGCTCCAGGTCCCTTACAGCCTGCTGCGGCCGAGTCGGCGGCCCAG
>JASLEW010000666.1 GCA_030150965.1 Thermoanaerobaculia bacterium
CGCGCCACCACCACCGCCTCCCGCACCCAGCCGGCGGCCAGCAGCGCCGTCTCCACCTCCCCGGGCTCGATGCGGTAGCCCCGCACCTTCACCTGCCGGTCCATCCGCCCCAGGAACTCCAGCCGCCCGTCGGCGCGCCAGCGCACCCGGTCGCCGGTCCGGTACAGGCGCCGACCCCACCCGCCGGACAGCCCGTCCGGCACCCACCGCTCCGCCGTCAGCTCCGGACGGTTGCCGTACCCCCGCGCCAGCCCCGAGCCTCCCGCCAGCAGCTCCCCGGCCACCCCCAAAGGCGCCGCACCCCCGGTGCCGTCCACCACGTACACCTCGGTGCCGCCGATCGGGCGCCCGATCGGCACCGTGCTCCCGGCAGCCGGCGCCTCCGCCTCCGTCGCCATCCCGTGGCAGGCGGTGAAGGTGGTGTTCTCGGTCGGCCCGTAGCCGTTGATCAGCCGCAGGCCCGGCACCGCCGCCAGCGCCCGCCGCACCGCCTGCGGCCGCAGCACGTCGCCGCCCGCCAGCAGCTGCCGCACCGAGCGCAGCGAGCGCAGGCTCGCCACGTCCCGCTCCACCAGCTCGTGGAACAGGCCCGCCGTCAGCCACAGCGCCGTCACTCCGTCCTCGGCCAGCCATCGGCCCAGCTCCTCCAGCGACGGCGCTCCCGGCGGCGCCACCACCAGGCAGCCGCCCCCGAGCAGCGCTCCCCAGATCTCCAGCGTCGAGGCGTCGAACGACACCGGCGCCAGCTGCAGGAACACCTCCTCCGGACCCAGCCGCATGAAGCCGCCGTCGCGCACCAGGCGCGCCACCCCCCGGTGCGTTACCCCCACCCCCTTCGGCCGACCCGTCGAGCCCGAGGTGTACATCACGTAGGCCAGGTTCTCCCCCGTGACCACCGCCGCCGCGGCCGATTGCACCGCAGCAGAGCCAGCCTCCGCGGCAGACTCCACCGCGGCGGGGGCGGCTTCCGCGGCAGGGCCAGCCTCCGTAGCACGCCGCTCCTCCGAGGAAGCGCCCTCCTCCTCCTGCCCCGCCGCCAGGACGACATTCGGCTTAGAAGCGCTATCCGGCCGCGCCGACAGTGCTGCGACTTCCGGCCCGGATCTCTTCTCCGGCCGCGGCGCCCGCTGCCTCCAGGTGGAGGCCGCCGCGCCGTCGAGCGCCACCAGCTGCGTCCAGGCCGTGACCGGCAGCTCGGCCAGCAGCCGCTCCTGGCCCACCACCACCGGCAGCAGCGTGTCCTCGATCAGGAGCGCCAGCCGCTCCGCCGGGTACTGCGGATCGAGCGGCACGTAGGCCCCGCCCGCCTTGGCGATCCCCAGGAGGCCCACCACCAGCTCGACCGAGCGCTCGGCGCAGAGCCCCACCGGCACGTCCGGCCCGACCCCCAGCGCGCGCAGCTCGCGCGCCAGCCCCTCGGCCAGCCGGTCCAGCTCGGCGTAGCTCAGGCGCGCCCCTCCCCGCACCATCGCCACCGCCTCCGGCCGCGCCGCCGCCTGCGCCGCGAACAGCCGGCCGATCGTCGCATCCTCCTCGCCCTCCCTGCCCGCCGGCGCCCCGCCGGCCGCGCCCTCCTCGCGCTGGCCGCCGCTCCACTCGCGGAGCAGCTGCTGCCGCTCCGCCGCGCCCAGCAGCGGCAGCTCGGCCACTCCCAGGCCCGGATCGGTCACCCAGGCCCGCAGCGCCGCCTCGAGCTGGCCCGCCCAGCGCGCGACGGTCGCGCCATCGAAGAGGTCGGTCGCGTACGACAGCGCCGTGGAGAGCCCCTGCGCGTCCTCCTGCACGGTGAGCGTCAGGTCGAAGTCCGTGGTCACCGTCGGCACCGTCTGCATGCGCAGCTCGACGCCCGGCATCGCCAGCCGATCCATCGGGTTGTTCTGCAACACCAGCATCACCTGGAAGAGCGGCGATCGGGCGCGGCTCCGCTCCGGGTCGAGCTCCTCGACCAGCTTCTCGAAGGGCAGGTCCTGATGCTGGTAGGCGTCGAGCGTGTCGCGCCGCACCCGGCCGAGGACCTCTCCCAGGCCAGGGTCGCCCGAGAGGTCGGCCCGCAACACCAGGGTGTTGACGAAGAAGCCGATCAGCCCCTCCGTCTCCGCGCGGTTGCGCCCGGCGATCGGCGTGCCGAGGGTGAAGTCGGCCTGCCCGCTGAGCCGCGCCAGGAATCCCTGGAAGCCCGCGGCAAGAGCCATGAACAGCGTGGCACCCTCGCGCCGGGAGAGCGCCAGGAGCTGCTGCGCCAGCTCCTGGGACAGGCGGCAGATGCGGGTGGCGCCGCGCAGGCTCCGCACCGGCGGGCGCGGCCGGTCGGCGGGCAGATCGAGGACCAGCGACGCACCGGCCAGGCGCCGGCGCCAGTGCTCCAGCTCAGCCGCCAGCACCTCGCCGGAGAGCCACTGCCGCTGCCAGGCGGCAAAGTCGGCATACTGCAGCGGCAGCTCGGCCAGAGGCGACGGCCGGCCGAGGGAGAACGCGGTGTAGAGGGCCGTCACCTCGCGCACCAGCACCCCCAGCGACCAGCCATCGCTCACGATGTGGTGCATGGCGAAGAGCAGCAGGTGGTCGGTGTCGCTGAACCGCCAGATCGTCGCCCGCCAGAGGGGCCCGCGCGCCAGGTCGAACGGCCGCCGAGCCTCCTCCTCCAGCCAACCCGCCGCCGCCCCCTCCCGCGCCGCCGCCGCGAGGCCCGTCAGATCCACCACGGGGAACGCGAAACCGGCCGGCGGCTGGATCACCTGGATCGCCCGCCCGCCCTCGGTGCGGAAGACCGTCCGCAGCACCTCGTGCCGGCGCGCCACCTCGCCCAGCACCCGCGACAGCACCGCGACCGACAGGCCGCCGCTCATCCGCAACGCGATCGGCACGTTGTAGAGCGAGCCGCCCTCCAGCTGCGAGATGAACCAGAGGCGCTGCTGAGCGAACGACAGCGGCAGGTCGGGTGACTCTGCCTCGCGGCCGCCGCTTGCTCCCGGCGCGGACGCACCGGCAGCGCGGGTACCGAGCGGATCCGATGCGGCGCCGCCGGCAAGCCGGGCGCCGGTTGCATCGGGCGCGGCTCCGCCGGGCCGGCGGGCGCCAGTTGCTTCGGGCGCGGCGCCGCCGGGCCGCCGGGCGCCGGTTGCTTCGGGCGCGGCGCCCTCC
>JASLEW010000697.1 GCA_030150965.1 Thermoanaerobaculia bacterium
GCCCGCCCGCCGCTCGGCGCGGGCGAGGCGGCCGCGGCGCGCGCCCATGCCGCCGCCGCGCTCGACGTCATCGAGTCGCTGCGCACGCGCATCGGCGACCCCGACCTGCGCGCCTCCTTCTCCGCCGCGCTGCACGACGCCTACGACCTGGACATCGAGCTGTTGATGGAGGCCCACCGCGCCGCGCCGGCGGCCGGGTTCGACCGCGAGGCGCTGGCGGTCGCCGAGCGCGCCCGGGCGCGGACGCTGCTCGACGTGCTCGACCTGCTGGGCAACGGCGCCACCGGCATCCACCAGGGGGTGGATCCGGCGCTCCTGGCGCGCCACCAGGAGCTGGCCACGCGGCTCGCCGCCGAGGCCGACCGCGCGGCCCGCGGCCAGCACGCCACCGCGGCGGACGGCGGCAGGCGAGGCGGTGGCACTCCTCCGGCCTCTCCTCCGGAGGCCGCCGCCGCCACCGCTCCGGCCGCCCGCGCGGAGCCGGCGGACGGCGGCGCGGACGGTCCCGGCGCCGAGCAGGCGACGCTGCGCGAGCTCGACCTGGTCGAGGCCGAGATGCGCCGGCAGAGCCCGGCCTACGCCGAGATCATCCGGCCGCGCCCGCTGGACGCCGCCGGCATGCAGGCGTTGCTCGATCCCGGCACCCTGCTCCTGGTCTACTCCCTGGGCCGCGAGCGCGGCTTCCTGTGGCTGGTCGGCGGCGGCGGTGTCGAAAGCTTCGAGCTGCCGCCGCGCGCCGTGGTCGAGGCGCGCGCGCGGCGGCTGCACGAGCTGTGGAGCGGCGGGGCGGCGGGCAGCGGCGGGGCCGCCGCTCCCGCCGCGGCGGCCGAGATGGCGGCGATGCTCCTGGGACCCGTCGCCGGCAGGCTCGGCCACCAGCGGCTGGTGGTGGTCCCCGACGGCGCGCTGAGCTATGTGCCGTTCGCCGCTTTGCCGCTGCCGGCGGCAGGCCCGGCAACCCCGGCAACCCCGGCGCGCCCGGCACCGCCCCCACCCCCAGTCCCCTCGAAGACGACGGCAGGGAGGTCAGCCGAGGCCGCCGGGGCCGAGGGCGGGGCCGGCAGGGGTCGCGAGACGCCCGGGCCGCGACCGCGGGCGCTCCTCGACCTTCACGAGGTGGTGATCCTGCCGTCGGTCTCGTCGCTCGCCCTGGAGCGCCGGCTGGCCGCGGCGCGACCGCGGCCCGGGCGCTGGGCGGCGGTGCTCGCCGATCCCGTCTTCTCCGCCGCCGACCCGCGGGTGGCAGCCGGAGGCGCCGCCGGGGCCGGCGGCAGCTTCGCGCGCCTGCCGGCGACGCGCCTGGAGGCGGAGGCGATCGCCGCCCTGGCGCCCGCCGGCGAGGTGAGCGTGGAGATGGGCTTCGCCGCCAGCCGCGAGGCGGTGCTGGGCGACCGCCTGCTCCCCTACCGCATCGTCCACTTTGCCACCCACGGCATCATGGACACCGATCACCCGGCCCTCTCCGGCCTGGCGCTCTCGGCCCTCGGCAGCGACGGCAGGCCGCGGGAGGGCTTCCTCAACCTGCGCGACGTCTACAACCTGCGGCTCGACGCCGACCTGGTGGTGCTCTCCGGATGCCGCACGGCGCTCGGCCGCGAGCTGCGCGGCGAGGGTCTCGTCGGCCTGATGCGCGGCTTCCAGTACGCCGGCGCGGCGCGGATCGTCGCCAGCCTCTGGCAGGTCGACGACCGCGCCACCGCCCTGCTGATGAGCCACTTCTACCGCGCCCTGTGGCGCGAGGGACTGACGCCCGCCGCCGCCCTGCGCAGCGCCCAGATCGCGCTGCGCGCCGAGCGCCCCTACCACGACCCCTTCTTCTGGGCCGGTTTCGTGCTCGCGGGCGACTGGCGGTGAGGCGGCGGGCAACGGTCTGAGCGAGCTGAGCGATCTGAACGATCTGAAGCTGCTGAAGTTTTGAAGGTTCTGCAGGTTCTGAAGGCCGGAACGGAGCGGTTCGGACGGCGGGTGCGATTCCGCTCCCATCTCCCCCACTATCCGGCTGAAGCAGCCGCGACGACTCACGAAAGGAGAGCCAGCACCATGGTCAACAGCGTCAAGCCCTTCGTCGGCGCCTGGACGATCAACTGGGTGTCGGGCCGGTCCCCGGTGCAGCAGCAGTGGCAGCTCTTGATCGGCACCGGCAGCACCCACGGCGACTTCGCGCCCACCCTGAGCCCCGACTACGACGTCACCGTGGGCTTCGCCCTGCTGGACGGCGAGGGCAACCCGGTCCTCGCGACCGGCGGCCAGGATCAGCAGCTGCTGCCGATGATGTTCACCAACGGCACCCTGCGCTGCGCCGGCGTCCACGACGACAAACCGGTGCGGGTCTACGTGTCGGTGGCCGACGCGCAGCTCGCCGACGGCACGGTCGCCTTCTCGCTCTACGGCACCACCACCATCGGCGACCCGGATCAGGTCGGCGTCTGGGGCGCCGACGGCAACCCGGCGTCCCAGCCGCCGCCGCCCTCGCCGCACCAGGCCAGGGACCACGACTGAGCCCCGCATCCGGCAGGGTCCACCAGGCGGTTGTCCGCCCGGGCCTCGAGGCCGGGGCCCCCGGGCACCGGTGCCCGGCCCGCATCGTGCCGCCGCCGCCGTGACGCCGCGGCGGCGGGTTGCCGCCGCCTGATCGGCATCCATCGCGTCGGGGAGCGCATCCGCCACGGCGCCCGGCTCCCGGCGCTGCGCCTGCACGGCCCGCCGGGCACGGGGCATGGCGGGGGCGTGCTAAGATCGCCGCTCTCCACGGTAGGTAGAAGGTCCTGGCCACCTTCAGCATCGAGACCGACGGCACCGGCGCCATCGAGGCCGCACGTCCCGGCGACCGCCCCGCGGACCTGGCGGTGCGGATCGCCGCCGGCGATCCCGGGGCCGAGGAGCGTCTGGTCCGCACGTTCGGCCGCCCGGTGGCGCTCCTGCTCGACCGCCACACCAACGGCCGGCCGGAGGCCGAGGACCTCTTCCAGGACACCTTCCGCATCGCCCTCGAAAAGCTGCGGCGGGGCGAGCTGCGCGAGCCCGAGAAGCTCCCCGGCTTCCTGGCGCAGCTCGCCCGCAACCTGGCGATCGAGCACTACCGCAAGGCGGCGCGGCGCCGCACCGAGACGGCCGGCGACACCCTCGCCGAGGTGGCGGCGGCGGCGCCCGGCCAGCTCGGGGACATCCTGGAGCGCGAGCATCGGGCGCTGGTGCGGCAGGTGATCGCGGAGCTGGGCACCGAGCGCGACCGCCAGGTCCTGCTGCGCTTCTACATCGCCGAGGAGGACCGGGAGCGGATCGCGGGCGACCTCGGCCTCTCCGGCCTGCAGTTCAACCGCGTGCTGCACCGCGCCCGCCAGCGCTACCGCGAGCTGCTCGCGGCGCGCACCGCGCGGGGCGGCGCCGTGGCCGGCGCGCTCCTCCTGGCGGTGGCCGCCGCTGCGATGGCGCCGCTCCTTGTCTCACTAAGTGAGCGAATGGAGAGATGCTGCCGTGCCCTCTGAGCCTCTGGACCATGCCCACATCGCCGCGCATGGGCTGATCGACCGCTACCGCCGCGGCGGCCTGCCGCCGGAGGAGGAGGCGCGCTTCGAGGAGCACTTCTTCGGCTGCCCGGAGTGCGCGGCCGAGCTGGAGGCGGCCCGCTCCTTCGCCCTCGGCATGAAGGCCATGGCCGTCGAGGACGCCGAGCGCCTGGCGCGCCTGGCAGTCGTCGCCAGGGCCGCCGGGATCGGCGGATGGCTGTCGCGGCGCGGCCGCCTCGCCCGCGGCGCGCTCGCCACCGCCGCCCTGCTGCTGGCCGCCGTCCTGCCGGCGGCCTGGGTCGCCGGGCGCGCGGCACGGCAGGAAACCGCCCTGGCCGGCGCCCGCGACGGCTACCGCCGGCAGTGGGAGGACGAGCGCGGGCGGGCC
>JASLEW010000738.1 GCA_030150965.1 Thermoanaerobaculia bacterium
CGGGCCGGGGAGGCCGGCGGTGCGGCGCGTGCTCCGGCCGCCGGCGGCGCCGCGGCTTGGCCGGCGGATGCGGGCGGCGGCGCCGCGGGCTCGACCGGCTTGGCGCCGGGCAGCGGCATGCCCTCGTGGGCGAAGGCGGCCTTCAGCCGCTCGATCGCCGCGCCGCGGGCCGCCTGGTAGTCGGCCAGGCTGAGGGCGTTGCTCCAGAAGCCGACCACCAGGTCGATGGCGCTGTCGCCCGGCTCCTGGTAGAACACCTCCACGTCGCCGGTGCGGAAGGGCGCGTCGGCGAGGGCCGCCGAGGCCACCTGCTTGGCGCGTTCGAGGTCCACCTCGTAGGCCACCTTCAGCTTGAGGTCGATGCGCCGCTTGCCGCTCGAGCTGAAGTTGGTGATCACGTCCTCGAACACCTTCCTGTTGGGCAGCAGCACCACCTGCCCCTGGGGCGAGCGGATCTCGGTCCACAGCAGGCTGACGTGCTCGACGCTGCCCAGGACGCCGTTGGTCTCGATCAGGTTGCCGGTCTGGAAGGGGCGTTCGACGGATAAATAGATGCCGGCGATGAAGTTCGAGGCGATCCCCTGGAACGCCAGGCTCAGCGCCAGGCCGACGATGCCGGCCCCGGCGAGCAGCGAGGTCACCGCCCGGTCGAGGCCGAGGATGCCCAGGCTGCTGAACAGCCCGGCGGAGATCACCGCGACGTAGAACGCCTGCGCCAGCAGCTCGTTGATCTGCGGGTTATGGGAGACGCGCCGCACCAGGTGCAGCATGACCTGGCGCGCGCCGCGGGCGAAGAGCCAGAACAGCACCATCACCAGCACCGCGAGCAGCATGTTGGGCAGCAGCAGGATGGTCTCGCGGACCCAGCCCGCGAGCTTGCCGGTCAGCAGATTCCAGGTCTGATCGATGTGAGTGAACATGCCGAGGACCAGCCTCCCGGTCCCGGATAATTGCAAGACCCGCACCCGCCAATTCTCCTAAGTTTCTAAAAGCGCACGACCGGCACCTGGCAGCGGTTTGGGCGAGCCATCCCGGCCGCTGCCAGGCGTCCGAGGGGCGGATCAGACCGCGCTGTGGTGGCGGTGGTCCTCGACCAGCTTCTCGACCACCGAGGGGTCGGCGAGGGTGGTGATGTCGCCCAGGTCCTCGTACTCGGAGGAGGCGATCTTGCGCAGGATGCGGCGCATGATCTTGCCCGAGCGGGTCTTGGGCAGGCCGGCCACCAGCTGGATGCGGTCGGGGGTGGCGATCGGGCCGATGGCGTTGCGCACCTGCTCCTTGAGCACGCCCACCAGCTCGACCGGGTCCCAGCTCTCGAAGGCCGGCGTCGGGTTGACGTAGGCGAAGATGCCGGTGCCCTTGATGTCGTGCGGGAAGCCGACCACCGCCGCCTCGGCCACCGCGGCGTGCGCCACCAGGGCGCTCTCGATCTCCGCCGTGCCCAGGCGGTGGCCGGCGACGTTGAGCACGTCGTCCACCCGGCCGGTGATCCAGTAGTAGCCGTCGGCGTCGCGCCGGCAGCCGTCGCCGGTGAAGTAGAGCCCCGGGAAACGCGAGAAGTAGGTCTCGCGGAAACGTGAGTGGTCGCCGTAGATGGTGCGCGCCTGCCCCGGCCAGCTGCCGGCGAGGCAGAGGTTGCCCGACACGTCGTTGCCCTCGAGCACCTTGCCGTTCTCGTCCACGATCACCGGCCGCACGCCGAAGAACGGCAGCGTCGCCGATCCCGGCTTGGCCGGCGTGGCGCCGGGCAGCGGGGTGATGAGGATGCCGCCGGTCTCGGTCTGCCACCAGGTGTCCACCACCGCGCAGCGCCCCTCGCCGACCACGTCGTGGTACCACATCCACACCTCGGGATTGATCGGTTCGCCGACCGTGCCGAGGATGCGCAGCGAGTCGCGCTTGTAGCGCTTGACGAACGCGTCGCCGGCGCGCGCGATGGCGCGGATGGCGGTGGGCGCGGTGTAGAACTTGGTGATCTTGAGGTCGTCCACGATCTGCCAGTAGCGCCCGGCGTCGGGATAGGTGGGGATCGATTCGAACATGCCGGTGGTGGCGCCGTTGGCCAGCGGGCCGAACACGATGTAGCTGTGGCCGGTCACCCAGCCGACGTCGGCGGCGCAGAGATAGATGTCGTCGGGCTGGAGGTCGAAGACCAGCTTGTGGGTGAGCGCGGCGTAGACCATGTAGCCGCCGGTCGTGTGCAGCACGCCCTTGGGGCGGCCGGTCGAGCCCGAGGTGTAGAGGATGTAGAGCGGGTCCTCGGCCGCCATCCACTCCACCGGACAGGTCGAGCGGTGGCGGGCGGTCTCGTCCTCCAGCCACAGGTCGCGGCCCTGCAGCATCGGCACCTCGCGGTCGGTGCGCCGCACCACCAGCACCCGTTCGACCATCTCCAGGCCGTCCAGCGCCTGGTCGACCGTCGCCTTGAGCGGGATGCGCTTGCCGCCGCGCAGCCCCTCGTTGGCGGTGACCAGCAGCCGGCAGCCGGCGTCGAGCACCCGGCCGCGCAGCGACTCGGCGGAGAAGCCGGCGAAGACCACCGAGTGCACGGCGCCGATGCGGGCGCAGGCGAGCATGGTGTAGGCCAGCTCGGGGATCATCGGCAGGTAGATCGCCACCCGGTCGCCCTTGCGCACGCCCTGGTCGCGCAGGACGTTGGCGATGCGCGCCACGTTGTGCTTGAGCTCGCGGTAGGTGATGCTGCGGTACTCGCCGGGCTCGTCGCCCACCCACAGGATCGCCGTCTTGTCGCCCCGCGTGGGCAAGTGGCGGTCGACGCAGTTGTAGCAGGCGTTGAGGCGCCCGCCGGAGTACCAGGAGAAGTCCACCTCCCGCGGGTCCTCGTCGAAGATCTGCGACGGCGGATGGAACCAGTCGATGATCGCCGCCTGCTCGCGCCAGAACTTCTCCGGCTGCTCGATAGAAGCGCGGTACATCTCCCGGTACTGCTCCATGCTCTTGACGTGCGCCGCGGCGGCGATGTGCGGTTTGACAGGGATCATCGATCGGTTGCCTCCGTTGAGATTGAGGTCGCCGGCGGCTCAGGCGCCGAACGGGGAGTCGGGGAGCCGGAACCCCCAGGGCCGGCCGCGCTCCACGGCGTCGAGGTGCAGCAGCAGCATGCCGATGCCGGCCGCGCCCTGCATGAAGCCGGTCTGCGCGTACACGTAATCGGGGCGGATGCGGTGCTCGGCCTGCGGCCAGGCGAGGCCGCCGCCGCGGGCGGCGGCGCGCGCCAGGAGGTCGCCGGCGCAGCGGCGTGCGAAGGCCAGGTGGCCCGGGTCGCCGCTCAGCCGGTGCAGCTGGAGGAAGAACTCGGCGACGCTGGCGGTGCCGCAGCACTGGCTGACGTTGTTCCAGAAGCCTGGGGTGGGCCGCTCCGGGATGCCGCTCGCCTGGATGGCGCGCGCGCCGCGCCACACCCATTCCATCCAGCGCTCGTCGCCGGTCGCCCGGGCGAGCTGCAGGAAGAGCCGCGCCGTGCCCACCGGGCCGTGGCACCAGCCGAGGTAGTAGAGGTGCGGGTTGTCCGGCTCGTCGTGGAAGATCAGGCAGCCGTCGCCGCTGGTGTCGGCGATCGCGGTGAGGTAGCGCGCGCCGGCCAGCGCCGCCTCCAGCAGCTCGGGCCGCCGGATGCCGCGGTAGAGCGTGGCCAGGAAGTAGGCGACGCCCGCCGTGCCATGGGAGAAGTTGGGCATCAGGCGAGGGAACTTCGAGTCCATCGGCCACTTGAGCGCCCGCGGCGGCTGCGGCGGCGACCCTTCCCCCTGTCCTCCTTGCCTCCCCTGCCCGGTCGCCGCGAGATCGCCGGCCGGCGGCGCCGCCGCTCCGCGTGCCGCTGCCGGCTGCGGCGCCGCCTCGCGCCCGC
>JASLEW010000744.1 GCA_030150965.1 Thermoanaerobaculia bacterium
CGGGCCTCGTCGCCGGCCGCCGAGGCGCGCGCCAGGGCGCCCCGCGGCTGGTTGGCCCGCGCCACCACGAAGTGCAGCACCGCGAGCCCGGTGGCGCCGAGCGCCAGCGCCCCGAGCCCCAGCGCGGCCAGCCTTCCCAGCACCGTGCTCAGCACCCGGGAACGCGCCATGCCCGGGACTCTAGAAGCGAAGCTCGTCGCTGTCAAGTACTTTTACTCACAAAGTACCGTGCCACGCAAGGTGGATCTCCACCGGCGGCGAGCGGTCGACGAGCCTACCGGCCGGCGAAGCTCGCCAGCGCCGCCAGCACCTCGTCGATGTCGGCCGCGGTGTGCGAGGCGTTGACCTGGAAGCGGATCTCCTCGTCGCCGCGCGGCACCACCGGGTAGCTCAGGCCGGTCGCCAGGATGCCGTTCTCCCGCAGGTGCGCGACCAGCGCGCGGGTGCGGGCCGTGTCGCGCACCATGAGCGGCACCACCGGGTGGTGCCCGGCGATCGACTCGAACCCCAGCCGCGCCAGCCCCTCCTGGAAGCGCACGGTCATCGCCCGCAGGTGCGAGAGCAGCTCCAGCCCCTCGGCGCTGTCGAGGATGTCCACCGCCGCCAGCGC
This sequence comes from Thermoanaerobaculia bacterium, assembly GCA_030150965.1. Classification (GTDB taxonomy): domain Bacteria; phylum Acidobacteriota; class Thermoanaerobaculia; order Multivoradales; family UBA5704; genus JASLEW01. The sequence goes on from JASLEW010000744.1 coordinate 611, forward strand.
CGCCGCCGCCTCGCCGACGGTGATCGGGTTGGAGTAGATGTACATCGGCGAGGTCTCGCGCAGGTAGTGCAGGATCGTGCGGCTGCCGACGGCGTAGCCGCCGTTGACCCCCAGCGCCTTGCCGAGCGTCGCCACCAGCAGGTCGGCCGGACCCGATCCCGTCTGCTCCTCGGTACCGCGGCCGCTCCTCCCCAGCGCCCCGACGCCGTGCGAGTCGTCCACCACCACCAGGACGTTCTCCGGGAACTGCGCGTCGAAGCGCCGCGCCAGGGCGAGGATCTCGGGCAGCGGCGCGTGATCGCCGCGCATGCTGAAGACGCCGTCGGTGACCACGATGGCGCGCCGCGCGCGGCCGGCGGCGGCGGCCAGCTTCGCCTCCAGGCCGGCGAGGTCGAGGTGCTTGTAGACCTCCTTGCTCTGCGGCCGGGCCAGGCGGATGGCGTTGATGATGCAGTTGTGGTTGAGCTCGTCGCTCACCACCGCCGTCTCGGCGGTGATCAGCGGCACCAGCAGCGACACCACGGTGGCGTAGGCCGAGCTGAAGATCATCCCCGCCTCGCGGCCGTGGAAGCGCGCCAGCCGCTCCTCCAGACGCACGTGCGCCTCGTAGGTGCCGCTGATGAAGCGCACCGCGCCCGGGCCGGTGCCGAAGGCGCGCACCGCCTCCTCCTCGGCGTGCAGCAGCTCCGGCCGGTGGACGAGGCCCAGGTAGCTGTTGGAGTTCATCTTGAGGTACGGCCGGTCGCCGGCGCCGGCCAGGCGCACGCGCGGCCCGCGCCCGCCCGCCGGCGGCAGGTCGGCGACGATCACCGGCTCGTCGCGCTTCGCCGTGCCGCGCTCGGCGAGGGCCTGCAGCTCGGCGTCGAGGACGCCGTGGATGCGGTCGGTTGGCATCAGGAACCCCCGGAAGGCTCGGCGCCGGCCGCGGCGGCGCCGACCCGGTGGGCCAGGAGCTTGCCGCGGAGCTTCTCGAGCATGTCGTCGATCAGGTCGGAGAGGCCGAACGTCGGCCGCCAGTCCCATTCCGCGCGCGCCGCGCTGTCGTCCATGCGGCGCGGCCACGAGTCGGCGATCGCCTGGCGCACCGGATCGACCTTGTACTCGATCTCGAAAGCCGGCATGCGCCGGCGGATCTCGGCCGCCAGCTGCGCCGGCGTGAACTGCAGGGCGGTGATGTTGAAGGCGTTGCGGTGGACCAGCCGCTTGGGGTCGGCCTCCATCAGGCCGACGATGGCGCGCAGCGCGTCGGGCATGTACATCATGTCGAGCTGCGTGTCCTCGCGCAGGAAGCAGGTGTAGTGGCCGTGCAGGATCGCCTCGTAGAAGATCGCCACCGCGTAGTCGGTGGTGCCGCCGCCGGGCGGCGCCACGTAGGAGATGAGCCCCGGGAAGCGCAGCCCGCGCGCATCGACGCCGAAACGGCGGAAGTAGTAGTCGCAGAGCAGCTCGCCCGCCACCTTGGTGACGCCGTACATGGTGTTCGGCCGCTGCAGCGTGTCCTGCGGCGTGCCGTCCCGCGGCGTCCCCGGGCCGAAGGCGCCGATCGAGCTGGGGAAGAACACCGTGCAGCCGGCCGACCGCGCCGTCTCCAGCACGTTGTACAGGCCGTCCATGTTGAGCTGCCAGGCGATGTGCGGCTTCTCCTCCGCGGTCACCGACAGCAGCGCCGCCAGGTGGTAGATGGTGCCGACGTTGTGCGCCCGCACCATGTCCTGGATCTGCCGCGGGTTGGTGCAGTCGATGAACTCGAAGCGCCCCCCCGCCGCCAGGTCCTGCACCGGCGGCATGCGCACGTCCGACGCGATCACCGCCTGCGCGCCATAGCGCTCGCGCAGCTCCGGCACCAGCTCCGACCCGATCTGCCCCAGCGCACCGGTCACCAGGATGTTCCTCATCGGCAGGCGCCACCTCCCCAGGTCATGGTTCCAAGCCACAAAGCCGCAAAACCGGCCCATGGTAGCGGCAGGCTGCGGTCTCGGCAAGGGGAGGGCAG
>JASLEW010000784.1 GCA_030150965.1 Thermoanaerobaculia bacterium
CCGCCGGCACCGCCCCACCGGCGGCGCCTCCCGCGGCGCCCCCGCCGGCGGGCTGGAGCAGCGGGTTGGGCGAGGTCTTCGGCCGGGCCGGCAGCAGGGCGGCGAGCTTGCCGTCGAGCTTGCCGTGGCGGATGGCGGCGATCATGGTCCGGTGCTGGTGGTCCATGAGCGCGACGATCTCCTTCTCGTCCCCGCCCTCGGCCAGCAGGTCGGCATAGTTGGCCCGCTTGCTCGCCAGGACCTGCCCGCCCACGTAGACCAGGCTCTCGATGAAGGGGTTGGCCGCGCCCTTGTCCTCGGTCTGCACGTGGAAGACCACGTCCCGATAGCGGACGTCGGTGTTGTACCCGGTGATCATCAGCGGAGCATGACGACGGTGGCGGCGGAGCCTTTAGATGAACGCAAATCATTCTACGGACAGCGGGGCAAGGAATCAACGCGCCGATTGGCGCCCTCGGCGCCTGCGGTGGCTCGGTTTGCTCCCTCGCAGGCGCTAAAAGGAGGTGCGAGCCCAGAACGCTCGCGCAGCAGACTCACGCTTCCGAGCCCTCCCCGCGCCGGAGAGGGAGGCAAACCGAGCCACCGCACCCACCACAGGCGCCGGTTGGCTTCCCTCGGCGGCGGGCGTAGAATGCCCCCGGGCCCACCGAGCCTGCTCCACCCTACCCGGACAGCGGCGGGGGAGCCGGCCGACAGGGTGATCCGGGGAACCGGGTCGCCTCCCGTGCTTGGAAAGGCGGGCCCCGGGGGGAGGACGGCTGCGTCCTTCCGCTCGGGATGTCGCTTCCTCGGGTGCGGCTCGCCGGACGGAGAGAGCCGACCTTGATCCCACGACCCCAGAGCTCGCGGCTGCGCGTGCTGGCCGAACCGGCGGTCGGCTCAGGCCCGGACGGGGCGCGCCCGGCCGCTGCGGTCCGCGGCCTCGCGCCAGCGCCGGGCCCGGCTCCGGGCCCGCGGGCGTCGATTTCGCGGGCTCCGGGCGTCCCGCCGGCGGCGCCGGAGGTGGCCGGCCCCGGGCTGACCGACGCTTTCGGGCGGCGGCTCACCTACCTGCGGGTCTCGGTCACCGACCGGTGCAACCTGCGCTGCACCTATTGCCTGCCGGAGGACCTCCCCTTCGCCGAGCGCGACTTCCTGGCCCCCCGGGAGATCGCGGCGATGGTCGGCGCCCTGGCGCGGCTGGGCATCCGCCGGGTGCGGCTGACCGGGGGCGAGCCGCTGGTGCGGCGGGACATCCTGGAGATCGCGCGCCTGATCAGGGCCCTCCCCGGGGTCGAGAACCTCGCCCTGTCCACCAACGGCACCGAGCTGGCGCGCCTCGCCGGACCGCTGCGCGAGGTCGGCATCGACCGGGTGAACGTCAGCGTCGACAGCCTCGACGCCGAGCGCTTCCGCGCCATCACCCGCCGCGGCGACCTGGAGCAGGTCTGGCGCGGCGTCGAGGCGGCGCTCGCCGCCGGCTTCTCGCCGGTCAAGCTCAACGCGGTGCTGCTCTCCCGGCAGAACGCGGAGGACATCGAGCGCCTCGCCGGCCTCACCCTCGACCGCCCGCTGGCGGTGCGCTTCATCGAGATGATGCCCACCGCCAGCAACCGCCACCTGCAGCCGGACGAGTACCTGTCGAGCGACGTGGCGCGCGGCCTCATCGAGCGCCGCTTTGGCCCGCTGACGCCGCTGACCGCCGAGGAGGCCGGCCCGCGGACCGGCCCCGCCGCCTCCTATCGCCTGCCCGGGGCCCGGGGCACCATCGGCTTCATCACCCCGCTCTCCCACACCTTCTGCGCCGACTGCAACCGCCTGCGCCTGACCGCCCGCGGCGAGCTGCGGCTCTGCCTCTTCGCCAACCGGGTCTTCCCCCTGCGCCACCTCCTGGACGCCGCCGATCCCGATCGGGCGCTCGAAGCCGAGATCCTGCGGGTGGTCGAGGAGAAACCCGCCGAGCACCTCCTGGCCCAGGGCAACTACGGCAACCTGGTGAGCTTCATGGAGATCGGCGGCTGACCGACCGCTCGCCGAGCCCGGCGCACCCGTCTCCGGGAACAAAAGCACGAGTGGACGGTTTTCTCTGGAAGTGCGACAATGCCGCACGCCGCCGCCCCGGACGAGGGCCGCGGACGGCAGCTCCGACGACGCTTCCTGGATTCAGATAAATCCAATCCCACGAGGAGAATACGACGATGGCCCAGCCGAACGTTGCGGCCCCGACCGCCGAGCCCGAGACCGCCGGGGGCGAGCGCAAGTTGGTTCACTACGAGGTCCGCGAGGGCGTCGCCTACCTGACCCTCGACGATCCGCCGGCCAACACCTACACCCACGCCATGATGCGCCACCTCGACGCGGCGATCCTCGACGCGCGCTTCGACGCCGGCGTCCACGTCCTGGTGGTCACCGGCAAGGGCGACAAGTTCTTCTGCGCCGGCGCCAACATCCAGATGCTGTCGGAGGCCGAGCCGACCTTCAAGTACTACTTCTGCCTCCACGCCAATGAGACCCTGAACCGCCTGGAGCAGACCCCGAAGCTGGTCATCGCCGCCCTCAACGGCCACACCGTCGGCGGCGGCCTGGAGATCGCCATGGCCGCCGACATCCGCATCGCCAAGCGCAACGCCGGCAAGGTCGGCCTGCCCGAGATCAACCTCGGCGTGCTGCCCGGCACCGGCGGCACCCAGCGCCTCGCCCGCCTGGTCGGCAAGTCGCGCGCCATCGAGCTGATGACCACCGGCCGCCTCATCTCCTTCGAGGACGCCGAGCACCTGGGGATCGTCAACCAGGTCCTCGCGCCCGAGGACTTCGCCGGCCAGATCCACGCCTACGCCCGCCAGTTCTGCCCGCCCAACCGCGCCGCCAAGGCGGTGGGCCGCATCAAGCGCTCCGTGCAGTCGGGCGCCGAGGTGCCCTTCGAGAGCGGCCTGGCGATCGAGCGCGAGCTGCAGCAGCAGCTGTTCGAGAGCAAGGACGCGCGCGAGGGGCTCGACGCCTACGTCGGCAAGCGCCAGCCGCAGTTCAAGGGAGCGTGACCATGACCGCCGTTGCCGAAGCCGCCGCCAAGGCCCAGGCGCCGGGCGGCGTCAAGCTGCCGCCGCCGGCCCTCTTCATCGGCGGCCAGTGGGTGGAGCCGGAGGGGGGCCGCACCTTCGCCAGCGAGAACCCGGCGACCGAGGAGACGCTCTGCCAGGTGGCGTCGGCCTCCGCCGCCGACACCGGCCGCGCCGTCGAGGCGGCGCGCGCCGCCCTGGCCGGCGATTGGGGCGTCAAGATGTCGGCGCGCGACCGCGGGCGCCTGCTGTACAAGGTCGCCGACGCCCTGGAGGCGCGGATCGACGAGTTCGCCACCATCGAGACCCTCGACAACGGCAAGCCGATCTTCGAGTCGCGCTACGTGGACCTGCCGACCGCCATCGACGCCCTGCGCTACTTCGCCGGCTGGGCCGACAAGATCACCGGCGACACCCTGCCGGTCTCCGGGCCGTTCGTCCTCGCCTACACCCTGCGCGAGCCGGTCGGCGTGGTGGCGGCGATCACCCCCTGGAACTTCCCGATCATCCAGGCGATGTGGAAGATCGCGGCGGCCCTCGCCTGCGGCAACACGGTGGTGCACAAGCCGGCCTCCTACACCCCGCTCACCGCCCTCAAGCTCGCCGAGCTGGCGTGCGAGGCGGGCCTGCCGCCGGGCGTCCTCAACGTCGTCCCCGGCGGCGGCGCGGCGGTCGGCAACGCCCTGGTGCAGAACCCGCACGTCGCCAAGATCACCTTCACCGGCTCGACCGAGGTGGGGCGCGACATCATGAAGGGCGCCGCCGACGGCATCAAGCGCGTCACCCTGGAGCTCGGCGGCAAGTCGCCCAACATCGTCTTCGCCGACGCCGACCTCGACGCCGCGGTCAAGGGCGCCTACAACGGCATCTTCTACGGCAAGGGCGAGGTCTGCGCCGCCGGCTCGCGGCTGTTCGTCGAGCAGCAGGTGCACGATGAGCTGGTCGAGCGCCTGGCCGAGCGCACGCGGCGGCTCCTCCCCGGCGATCCGCTCGACCCCAAGACCCGCCTCGGCGCCCTGGTGTCGGGCAAGCAGCGGGAGAGCGTCCTGGGGTACGTCGAGGCCGGCCGCAAGGAGGGGGCGCGGGTGGTGCACGGCGGCGAGCCGGCCACGGTCGGCGGCAAGGGCTACTTCATGCAGCCCACCATCCTCGACCGGGTGAGCAACGACATGACCGTGGCGCGCGAGGAGATCTTCGGCCCGGTGGTGGTGGTGATCCCGTTCCGCGACGTGAGCGACGCCATCGCCCAGGCCAACGCCAACATCTACGGCCTGGCCGCCGGCGTCTGGACGCGCGACGTGGCCAAGGCCCATCACGTCGCCCGCCAGGTGCAGGCCGGCACGGTGTGGATCAACCAGTACAACTGGTACGACTCCGGCGCCCCCTTCGGCGGCTACAAGCAGAGCGGCTTCGGCCGCGAGCTGGGCAGGCAGGCGATCGAGTCCTACACCGAGACCAAGTCGGTCTACGTGGGCCGGTAGGCGGGAGGGCGGCGCGCGTGTCCGGTCCCTCCCCCGACGACATCGTCCTCGCCGCCCCGGTGCGCACGCCGATCGGCAAGTTCGGCGGCGTCTTGGCGCCGCTCTCGGCGGCGGACCTGGGCACCGCCGCCGCCGCCGCCGCGCTCTCCCGCGCCGGCCTGGCGCCGGGACGGCTCGACCGGGTGGACCAGGTGATCTTCGGCCACGCCCGCCAGGCCGGCGGCGGGCCCAACACCGCCCGCCAGATCGCCCACCGCGCCGGCGTGCCGCACGACCGTCCGGCGTTCACCGTCAACCAGGCGTGCGGCTCGGGGCTCCAGGCCGTGCTCTGCGCCGCCCGCGCCATCCGCCTGGGCGAGGCGGGCGTGGTGCTCGCCGGCGGCACGGAGAGCATGTCCAACACCCCCTACCTGCTGCCGCGGGCGCGCTGGGGGTACCGCCTGGGGCACGCCGAGATCGTGGACGGCATGTACCGCGACGGCTTCGACGACCCGCTCTCCGGCCTGGTGATGGGCGAGACCGCCGAGGAGCTGGCGGCCGAGACCGGCGTGGACCGCGGCGCCGCCGACGCCTGGGCCGTGCAGAGCCAGGAGCGCTGCGAGCGGGCGCGCGCCGCCGGCCGCTTCGCCGCCGAGATCGTGCCGGTCCAGGTGAGCGGCAGGAAGGGCGAGGTGACGGTAGACCGCGACGAGCACCCGCGCGACGGCGTGACCCTGGCGGCGCTGGCGCGCATGGCGCCGGTCTTCCGCGGCGGCGGCACGGTCACCGCCGCCCCTCGCAAGCCAAGCCCGCCGCGAAGGTCACGCCGTGCTGCTCGGCGATGCCGACATCGAAGGCGCGCTTCGGGAACTTGGCGGCGAATTTGTCGATGCCCGTGCCCGACGGCATCGCGGCGGTCAGCGCGACGATCTTGTCGTCGGCCTCGGCCTCGGCGATCAACGCCTTCGCGAACACGGCCGTGTAGGCCGGCGCGACCGTCTTGGCCTTCTGCTGCTGGCCGGTGACCGGGTCGAACTTCACCACGCCATGATAT
>JASLEW010000791.1 GCA_030150965.1 Thermoanaerobaculia bacterium
CCGCCGGCACCAGGTAGGCCACCAGCTGCCGCTCGGGCGCCGCGGCCGGCGCCACGCCGGCGCCGCCGGGTCCGCCCGGAGGCGCCCCGGCGTCGTGCAGCGTCACCACCGCCGCGCGCACCTCCGGATGGCGCACCAGCGCCGCCTCGATCTCCCCCAGCTCGATGCGGAAGCCGCGCAGCTTGACCTGGTGGTCGGTCCGCCCCAGGAAATCGATCGCGCCGTCCGGCAGGTGGCGCGCCAGGTCGCCGGTGCGGTAGCGGCGCGCGCCGGGCGGTCTGCCGGCGGCGGCTGCCAGGGGGTCCGGGACGAACCGCTCGGCGGTGAGGTCCGGCCGCCCGAGATAGCCGCGCGCCAGCTGCACGCCGCCGATGCAGAGCTCGCCCGCCACGCCTGGCGCCACCTCGCCATCGTCGCCGCCGTGGGTGCCGAGCAGGTGGATGGTGGTGTTGGCCACCGGCCTGCCGATCGGCACCAGGCGCCGCGGGGCCGCCGGATCGCAGGCCCAGTGCGTCACGTCCACCGCCGCCTCGGTCGGTCCGTAGAGATTGTGCAGGGGCGCGCCGAGCAGCGCCTGGCAGCGCTGCTGCACCTCGGGAGGAAGCGCCTCGCCGCTGGCCATGATCCGCCGCAGGTGCGGCAGCCGGGGCGCCGGGACGGCCGCCGGTCCGCCGCCGGCCGCCGCCGCCAGGTGCTCCAGGAAGGTGGCGAGCATCGCCGGCACGAAGTGCACGGTGGTGATCCGGCGCTCGGCCAGCGTCTGCAGCAGGTAGGCGCTGTCGCGGTGGCCGCCGGGGGCCGCCATCACCAGCCGCGCCCCGGCGAGGAGCGGCCAGAACAGCTCCCACACCGAGACGTCGAAGCCGATCGGGGTCTTCTGCAGCACGCGATCGTCCGCCGCCAGGCCGTACCGCTCCTGCATCCACAGCAGGCGGTTGACGATGCCGCGGTGGGTGTTCATCGTCCCCTTCGGCCGTCCCGTCGAGCCCGAGGTGTAGATCACGTAGGCCAGGTTGTCCGGCCCTGCCGCGCCCGCGCCCGCCGGCGCCCCCGCCGTGTCCGCGGCGGCCGATGCGTTCGGCGCCGCCGACCCCTCTCCGCCGGCCGCCGTGCGCCCCGCCGCCGCGCCGCCCCAGGTGGCCGCCGCGCCGTCCAGCCAGACCGTGCCGCCGGCAGGTGCCGGCAGCCGCGACACCACGCGGGCGCGCAGGCGCTCCTGCGCCAGGAGCACCCGCGCCCCGGAGTCGGCGAGCTGGTGGGCGAGGCGGTCGGGAGGATGGTCGGGATCGAGCGGCAGGTAGGCGCCCCCCGCCTTGAGGATGCCGAGGAGGCCCACCACCAGCTCCGGCGAGCGCTCGGCCGCGACCGCCACCACCGCCTCGGGACCGACGCCAAGGCGCCGCAGCCACCGCGCCAGGCGCTCGGCGCGGGCGTCGAGCTCACCATGGGTCAACCTCTCGCCGTCCTCGGCCGCCGCCTCGACCGCCACCGCCTCCGGCCGGCGCCGCGCCTGCGCCGCGATCAGCTCGTGCAGGCAGCACGACGCCCCCTCGTAATGCGCCGCGGTGGCGTTCCACTCGCGCAGCTGCTGCCGCTCCGCCGGCGCCAGGAGCGGCAGATCGCCGATGCGGCGCGCCCCCCCGGCGGCGGTGCCCGGCTCCGCCGCCACCGCGCCGAGGAGCGTCGCGAGGTGCCGCGCCAGGCGCTCCAACGTCGCGGCGTCGAACAGGTCGGCGGCATAGCGCAGCTCACCCGCCAGGGCGCCGGCCACCTCCGCCATCGCCAGGGTCAGATCGAGCTGCGCGCTGCGCCGCGCCAGCGCCACCGATTCGAGCTCCAGACCGCCGAGGGAGAGCCGCACGCCCGCCTGCCCGAGAGCCAGCGCGGCAAGGCCCCGCTCCGCCTCGCCGCGCTCCCGGTAGAGCACGAACATCGCCTGGAACAGCGCCGAGCGGCTGGCGTCGCGCGCTCCGGCGAGCTCCCCGGCCAGGCGCCCGAACGGATACTCCTGGTGGGCGAAGGCGGCCAGCGCCGAGCGCCGCACGCGCCCCAGCAGCTCGGCGAAGCTCGGCTCGCCCCGGGCGTCCACCCGCACCACCACCGGATTGACCAGGTAGCCGACCAGGCCCGCCCGCCGCGGGCGCCCGCGCCCCGCCGCCGGCGTCCCGATCAGCAGCTCTTCCTGGCCGCCGAGGCGGTGCAGCAGCGCGGCGAAGCCGGCGAGAAGCGTCATGAACGGCGTCGCCCCGGCCGCCCGCCCCAGCTCCCGCAGCCGCTCGCCCAGCTCCGCCGGCAGCCGCAGGCGGCGGGCGCCGCCGGCAAAGCTCGGCAGCGGCGGACGCGGGCGGTCCGCCGGCAGCGCCAGCACCGGCAGCCCGCCTCCCCGGCCGTCCTCGCCGCCCAGCTCGCGGTGCCAGTAGCCGCGCAGCCGCTCCCCCACCGGCCCCGCCAGCTCCTCCTCCTGCTCCCGCACGTAGGCGCCGAAGGAGACGGCGGACGGCGCCGGCAAGGGGTCCGCGCCGCCGGCAGGACCGGCGGAGTAGAGCGCCCCCAGGTCGCGCAGGAGGGTGCCGACGGCGGCGAAGTCCGCCACCAGGTGGTGCACCGCGAGGACCAGCCAACGCTCCGCCGCCGGACCGGCGCCGCGCTCGAACAGCGCCACCCGCAGGAGCGGGCCGCGCGCCACGTCGAACGGACGGTGCGCCGCCGCCGCCAGCCGCTCGGCCAGCTCGGCGACGCTCCAGCCGGCGGCGCCGGCCACCTGTATCTCCCAGCCCGGCGAGGTTGCCGCCGGGTGCACCTGGCGCTCGCAGCCGCCGGCCGCCGCGGGGAACGTCGTGCGCAGCGCCGCGTGCCGCGCCACCACCCCGGCCAGCGCCCGCTCGAAGCGCGCCCGGTCCCAGCCGCCGGTCACCCGTGCCGCGCCGGCGATGACGTAGGCGGGGTTGCCGCCGGGGACCAGGCGGTCGAGGAGCCAGAGCGCCTGCTGACCGGCGGAGGCCGGATACCGGCCGGGGAGCTCCTCGCCCACCGCGGCGCCCGCCGCCGCGGGATCCTCCGACGGAGCGCCTGCCGCCGAGGGGCCCTCCGGCGGAGCGCCCGCCGCCGAGAGGCCCGCGGGCGGGGCGCTCGCCGCCGCGGCGGTCGGTTCCTCGGCGATCCATGCGGCGATGCCGGCGAGGCTCGCGCCGTCGAGCAGGATCGAGAGCGGCACCTGCACTCCGAGGTCCGCCTCGATCGCCCCGACGATCTCCGCCGCCGCCAGGGAATCCAGCCCCAGCGTGAGGAGCGGGCGCTCCTCGTCGAGCTGCGCGGGGTCCATCGCCAGCGCCGCGGCAGCCACGGGCCGCAGG
>JASLEW010000866.1 GCA_030150965.1 Thermoanaerobaculia bacterium
GTGCCCGTGGCGCTGCGCACCGGCGGCACGGACGCCGCGGCGCACGCCGCCGCCGGCGCGCCTGCCCCCGGCGCGGCCGGGCCCTCCGGCCACCTCGTGCCGCTCTTCCTCCCCGGCTCCCGCGAGAGGCTCCGCTCGGCGGAGCTGCTCGGCGCCCTCGATCGCCGGCTGATCGCGGCGACCGCCGCCGCCGCGTTGCTCGCGCTGCTCGCCACCTGGGTCCTGGCACGGCGCGTCCTCGCCCCGGTGCGCCAGCTTCAGGAAGCGGCCCGCGACCTGGCGCGCGGCCGGCTGGAGCGGCGCGTCCCCGCCGCCGGTCCCGAGGAGATCGCCGAGCTTGGCCGCGCCTTCAACGGCATGGCCGGCGAGCTCGAACGCCAGCAAAAGCTCCGCCGCGACCTGGTCAACGACGTCGCCCACGAGCTGCGCTCCCCCCTCACCGCGATGCTCTGCCGCCTGGATGCCGGCGAGGACGGTCTCGAAACCGATCCCGCGGCGGCGCTCGCCGGTTTCCGCGGCGACGTCGAGCACCTCGTGCGGCTGGTCGAGGACCTGCAGGAGCTGGCGCTCGCCGAGGCCGGCCGGCTGCGGCTCGACCGCGTACCGACCTCCCTGGCCGAGGCCGCGCAATCGGCGTTGCGCGCCGCCGGCCTGGAGCTCGACCCGCGCCTGCGGCTGGACATCGCGCCGTCGCTGGCCGCTCTCGCCGATCCGCTCCGCCTGCGCCAGGCGCTCGTCAACCTGCTGACCAACGCCGCGCGCCACACGCCGGCCGGCGGCCACATCCGCCTGGGGGCAAGCGCCGCCGGCGCCGAGGTGCGGGTCGAGATCGAGGACAGCGGCTGCGGCCTCTCCGCCGAGCAGCTGGCCCGCGCCTTCGAGCGGTTCTACCGCGGCGACGCCGCCCGCCGGCGCGAGACCGGCGGCAGCGGCCTCGGCCTCGCCATCGTCAAGGCCCTGATCGAGGCGCAGCACGGCCGGGTCTGGGCGCGCAGCGCTCCCGGCGCCGGCGCCACCTTCGGCTTCACCCTGCCGGCGGCCGGTCCCCAGAAATTCCGGCGCCGGGCCGCTGGGTGAGCGGTCACCACCGGCGTCCGATCGGCGGTCGTCTTCGGCACCCGATCGCCGACGGCCTCTGCGCGCCGGCGAAGCTCCGCGCCCCATACCGGATGGCGGGTGAACCACCGCGACTCCTGCCGGTGCTCTGGCCACGGCCGTCCCATTTTCCAGCCGCTGCGCACTGTTCTCTCATAGCAGGTACGGTGTTGCTGGCACCGCCCGGCTGCCGCCAGGACGGCGCAGATCCGCCCGTCCGTGGATGGAGCCGCAAGGAGAGCGTCTTGCATAAGAAGAAGCCGGTTCGGCTGAACCTTCATCGGGAGAGCTTGCGCCAGATGGACGTCAAACCCCTCCGCCAGGCAGCGGGCGATGGGTACTACACCGTTCCCTGCCCGCCGACGGCGGTGGCCTGCCACAGCGGTCCCGAGTGCACCGTCGTCACCTGTCCGACGCTCTGATCTGCGCTGGCGAGAGACCGGCGCCCGGACCGACTGGAGACCAACGAGATGAAACCATCGAAAGCGAAGAGGCTGACCCTGACGCGGGAGACCGTGCAGGCATTGAGCGCTGCCGTCGGTGGCATCCCTCTCCGCTGCAGCGTGCAAATCTGCCCACCCGATCAGGCATCGGAGGGCCTCTGCTCGAACACCTGCACCTGTAGCTGCCCCTGACCGTACGTCGAGGTGGACGGCCGGCCCCTCCGCCGAGGTGACGCGGCGGTTCCGGTACCCGCGATCATCGCGTGGAGCTGGCCGCAAGCGGCGCTCCGCCTCGTCGCGCAACGTGGCCGTGGCCTCACGGCGTAGCCGGGAGCGCCTTCGTTGCGCGTCGAGGCAGATCGATCAATGCCAGCCGAGGAGGAGACCGCCGGTCATGTTGACGGCCCGGCTGGTGGAGTGTCCGAAGACCACCTCGTAACCAGGCTCCAGGTACCAACCGATGCTCTTGCGCGGCCAGAACATGAGGTCGAGGACGCCCTCCACGCCGAGGTGGGCGCCGCTGCCGGTGTCGCGGACCACCTCCGGGCCAAGGCCAATCATGAGCTCCGCTCTCGCAGAGAGACGATAGGGCTTCTTCAGGAGGAAGTCCGCGGAGAGCTCCGATCCACCGTGCACCCGGAGCGCGGAGACGCCGATCTCGATCTCCAACCACCTCTCGATCGGCGTGAACTCAACCGCCACCGTGCCCCCGCCCTGCCACGACGAGGGTCCCGTGGTCTCCCTGGCCAGGGCTGCTCCGAGCTCCAGTACCGCCGCGTGGTCCACGTCCTGACCCACCGCGGGAGGCATCCGGCAGAGAGCGAGAATGCCCGCGAGAGAGAAAGCAACGCGCAGCGTCGCGGCGCCTCGCCTCGCCCGGCGCCACCCTGAGCCAGGTTTCATCCGTCCTCCCTCAAGCGAGCACGACGCCTGAGTCTACCAGCCCGCCCGGCAGACCGCTCCGGGGGAGACGATCCCGAAAGGACGTCCAGGGAGCGGCCTGCGGACGGCCGCAGGCGCGTACAACGGCCGTCATGAGGCAATATGCCGCGGCCTGCCGTTGGGCAGCTACGGTTCTCCTGCTGAGCAGGATACGGCCCTGGGGTGGAAGACGGAAAAAGCGGGATCTCGGGTCCGAGAGAGGGCTACTTGAGATACCCAAGCGCGCGCAGGCTCTTCTCGAGCCCGGGATCGAGCGGTGCCGTCGCGGCGGGCGCCACCGGCCGTGGATGAAACGCCAGGAGGTCGCCGAGCAGGCCTCGCGCGGCGTCCCGGCGCTCGCCGAAGAGGTTCCGGACCTGTCGCGGGTCCCGCGCCACGTCGTAGAGCTCGATCCGCGTGAGGCGCCGCCCCCTCACCTGGAAGGCATAGCATCGGGGCTCCCGCTTCGTGTCCTCGTCGGGAACCGCGCAGCCGTCCGCCTCGAGGACGACGCGCTCCGGACCGGCCAGGGCGACCCGGATCGGCGTCCACTCGGGAGTCAAGCTCGCCGTGACGGCCGGCTCCCGGCCGCGGCGGATGGACAACCGGCGCCGCTGCTCGAACGAACGGGCCTCGAAGGCCAGCATCCCGCCGGGAGCGTCGAACGCGACCCGGCGCGGGAACCAGGTCTCGGCGGGAGGATCGAAGAGCAGCAGGCTCTCGAGGTCGCGATGCTCGCCCCGATACACGGCCCGCATCCCGTCAGGGGCCTCCGACCAGGCCGTGGCGGCAAGCGACGGCGGCGACGACGCCAAGCCGAGGCGCCGGGCCAGGCTCGCGCCGCTCGGCCGCCCGCCCGGCCTCACCCGGGCCAGCTCGTAGAACGTGGGGGCCAGGTCGACGAGCTGCACGACGCCGCCCTGCCGCGCGGCGGACCGCTGGTCGGGGTGGACGACCAGCAGCGGCACGTGCAGCGTCTCGCGATAGAGCTGGGTGTGATTGAACAGGCCGTGCTCCATGAATTCTTCGCCGTGGTCGGCGGTGATCGCCACCGTCACCTGGTCCGCGAGCCCCAGCCGCACCAGCTCCGCGAAGAAGTGCCGCAGGACGTCGTCCGTCTGGCGGATCCCAGCGTCGTAGCGGGCCTCGAGCCAATCGATCACTTCCTGCCGCGGGCGCTCGCCGGTCATGCTCTGGCGGATGAGCGACGGGCCGCTCGCGGGGATCGCATCCTCCGGCGGATCGGCGGCCCGGAACAGGCGCTGGTACCGCTCCGGCGCATCGTAGGGCGTGTGGACGGCGTAGGTGTGGAGGAAAAGGAAGAAGCGGTCGCGCGGCGCCAGGCTGGCAACGAAATCGATCCCGCGGCGGAAGGTGCTCGCCACCGGCCGGTCGCGGTTGCGTTCGTGGCTGACGAAGACGTCGAACCCGCGCCGGAAGCCGAAGCGGCCGCTCACGAACCCGCCTTCGGTGAACCCCGCGGTGCGGAATCCCTGGCGCTGGAAGACCTCCGGCAGGGTTTCCACTCGGGGTGAGAGCACCGAGCTCGGCGGCAGCACGCCGTGCTCCCGGGGATAGAGGCCGGTGAACATCGACATGTGGGAGACGAGCGTGCTGGGGTACTGAGCGTAGGCTTCCTCGAAGAGGGTGGCCCGCCGCGCCAACTCGTCGAGGAAGGGGCTGGTGGGACGAGGGTACCCGTAGCAGCCGAGATGGTCGGCCCGCAGCGTGTCGATCGAGATGAGCACGTAGCCGCGCGTGGCCCGCGGGAGCGGGGGCTGACTCACGACCAGCGGCCGGCTCGCGGCATCGCGGCCGCAGCCCGGCAAGCAGGCAAGCGCCAGCGCCGCCGCCATCGCGCCCGCCGCCGCGGCTCCTCCTGGAATCGGTCGCATTCAGCCGATGAAGGTATCAGATTGCGAGCTTCTCTGCTCCTCTGCTCCCCTCTGGTACCGCGGTTCGGCCGAGAAGGACACCCAGGCTGAAGAACCAGAACAGACCGCCCTCGGACACGCCCAGGCCGCTGAGCGGAATGGCCGTGCCCACTCGACGAAAGAGTCAGGGTCAGCTTTGCCAGCGAGGCGTTGCCGCTGCTCAAGACGCCGAACGTGCTCACCACTCCGTTGGGCGCCAGAGGGTCGCCTGGTAGAGGGAGAAGGTATTGCTGGAGTTGGGGGAGGGCGGGGGCGGCGGGCGGGACGCTGGCGCCAGCGGCAGGCGAGCACCTTCCCGCTCGCCCGCCCAGGCATCGAGGTAGCCGCCGAAGCTCAGCCGCCGCCGCGCGATCTAGGCCGCCGCCGGCGGCGCGATCGACCGGCACGAGAGCTCACTCCTTCACCCGCGCCGACCTGAGCAGGCTCGGCGGCACCGCGACCTCGGCCTGCGCCGCCGCGGCCTCAAGCTCTCTTCGCTTATCGAGGTTGGTCTCGAAGAGCGCGCCCAGCTCATCGCGAACCGAGTACGGGAAGTTTGGCGAACTGAAGACGGCGCAGATCGTGCTCGCGATCTCCGGCGTGATCTGGAACGTCTCCAGGTACCACCTGATGGTCGTCGCGTTGGGGTTGCCCCAAGCAAATTTGTTCAGATTTCGCTTCTCGAAGGCATGGCAAGCGAACTGCGCCGCAAAGCCCGCTTGACTCAGCGCCTCAAGATCCTGCTCCCCCGGCACGTCACCATTGAGCCTCCCGACCACCCAAGCGCTCGCCTCCTCGATTTCGGCTGCCGGGATGAGGCCGTTGCGCAGCAGCGCCGCGTATACCGGAAGGTCCTGATGACCGTGGTCGAACAGCAGCTCTCGCCAGAGCCTCCTGATCAGCTCATGATCAGAGGCCCAGAAGAGCGTTCGGCTCGGATTGCGGCGCAGCAGTGGCACCAACAGGGAGGTCTCGCTCGCCAGATAGCCGCGGAGCACGCCGATGTGGCCGGCGGCGTTGCTGCCGAGCACCCCCTCGAACAGGGTCACGGGCTCGTCAACCCGCCGCAGCACAGCGCCCTGGAACTCACTCGCAACAGACTGAAAGAAGCTCGCCGCCTGCGCCGGCTCGATGCTTTCGGTGATGAGGTCGACGAGCGGCCCGATGTCCGCCCCTGGCGGAGTCCGGTTCGGGTCGAAGAAGTTCTTCACCGCCTCAAGCGCCGCGGCCATCGTCCCGCGCGGCACGAACTTCGGCAGGTTGGACCGGAAGAACTGCCAGAAGGACTCCACATAGGCACTGCCGATCTCGTTGGCCTTGGAATGCGCGCAGTCGTTGCGCCGGTCACGCCAGTACCTGACCTGCAGCCGCAGGCTTTCCGAGACCTCGAAGATCGGGTACGGCTGAGTCAGCTGCGTGCAGTCGAAGATCTGGGACTCCCATTGGTCGTCGTTCCGCAGCTTCTCCCCGATCGTTGCCCATCTGGACTCTGGAAACCCGGCGGGACACTGCGCTCTGAGGATTCTGTTGCGCAGGGCGAGGCCCCAGCCAAGGTAGCTGAACAGCAGGGCCGCTCTGAACGCACCCGCCTTGAAGCAGCGGAACGCCTCCGCGAAGGCCACCTGCGTCTCGTCGGGCAGGTTCGTGCCCGCGATCCACTCCTCTAGGGGCAATCGCATGCGGAGATCCTGAGGGGCCGCCCCCTCTCGCCGGAGGCCAACAGTCTCATGCCCAATTTCTACAGGAATCTACGGACCTCAGTCTACCAGCAAGGCAGAGTCTTCCTCTGCTGCAGGGCCATGTCTCGGCGCTCGTGGCGGCTGGCGTCCCCCGGCCCACCCGCTCGACCAGACCTGGGGCGCCCCCGTCGAGGGAACGCCGCTGCCCGACACGGTCCTGCGCGTCGGCTTCCTGCCCGCGGGCAGCCGGGGTGCCGTGGAGGGGCAAGGGCGGCGCCGACCTCAGCGCCAGGCGGCGGCCCGCTCGCCGCCTTCGCTCGCCCGCGGGTGCGCGTCCTGCTGCGCCTGACCATGGGCGGCGCGCTCGCCGACGGGCAGCACCCCTTCGTGCTCGGCGACGCGCTGGACCGCGACCGCCTGATCGACTGGCTATGGGCGGCGGTGAGCGACCTGGCCGCGCTGGCCTGGTGGTGGCGGCCGAGCGCGCAACTGGAGCGCGGCGACGTGCACCTGCTCACCGCCTTGCCCGGCGGGCGAGCTTGTCGTCTTTCATGCACCCTCAACTCATAGGCGGGACTCCGAGCCGCTGCCAAAGACGCAGAAGCACGATTCGGCCCCCGCCATGCAGGTTCCGCCCTGGTGCACGCACCTCTCACAGAAGCTCGGCGTGCAGAGCCCGCTGGCCTCGCAGATTCCCTTGGTCGGTCGGCCGGAAACCGGCAACAGCGCCAGAGAGAGAAGAACCGTACCGAGGAGCAAGAGCCCTTTCCTCATGAACGTCTCCTTGGGTCGCAGGGGGTCTTCCGGGCACTGCACCACCACCCGGCCCGCCGGCCCCCCGGCGGGCGGCCTCGCTCGCCAGCTCCGCAAAGACCCTGCGCGCCGTGAGCAGCGGCAGCCGCTGGAGCGAGAGGGTCTCCAGCCGCTCCTGGGCCGTGGCAGGGAGAGAGAGCTCGAAGTCGCGCCACGTCGGGTCATAGTCGCGGCGGAAGGCGATTATCCAGATGGTGCGGAAGGGGGGCTGGCGAACACCACCTGCCGCAGGAGCCCAAAGATCTCCGGGTTCTGGTCTGGCGATGACGTAGGGTGCTGGGGAGCCACGGTACCGGTTTGTCGGCGCTGCTCTACCCTAGCAGCGCGCGGTCCAGCTGGCCCGTGCTCCAGAACACGTCGTTGAGCCCGTGGAGCACCACCGCGTCGCCGCCGTCGCGGAAGGCTTCGCGGATGGAGAGCCCCTCGCCGATGCCGCAGTAGAAGGCGACGGCGAAGCGCTGCGCCTGGTGGTCGTCGATCGCGGCGGTCGTCCCCACCACGGCGGCGACGGAGTGCGAGGCCTCGGCGCAGAGGTCGGCGGTGTAGCAGGCGTTGAGCACCAGCAGCTCGACGCCGCGGTTGGCCAGGAAGCGCCGCAGGCTGGCGCCGCTCACCTCGATCTCGGCGTCACCCTCGCCGCGCAGCCTGATGCCGGTGCCGGTGCCGTGGCCGCTGAAATGAACGACCTGGGGCCGGTGCGACCGGATGTAGCGCACCAGGTCGTCCGGCTGCACGGCGTGACAGACCTTGAGGGAGATCCGGTCGCGGAACCTGACGCCCCGCAGCTCGTTCTCCAGGCTCCGCATCTCGCTTTCGAGGTCGAGCGGATCGGACGGCGGGTTGGCGGCCAGCAGCAGGACCCGGAGCTCGGAAGCGTCGGCAGGCGCCGCCGCGGCACCGGGCGCCTGCGCCGCCTCGCCGCCGGCCAGCCGCCTCAGGGCCTCGCGCACCGCCTGGAAATCGTTGTCGAGCTGGGCGTCGAGGTTGCGCGGCATGAGGACGTCCTGGAGGAATGCGAGGATGCCGTCCACGTGGTGGGCGAACTCCTTGACCAGGCGGAGCTCCTCCCAGGATTCGGGGCTGACCGCGGTGCCCAGCTCCTGGCCGAGCTGCTCGTCGCCGGCGGCGCGTTCGCGCCAGAAGCGGATGTAGCGCGCCCGCTCCGCCAGGGTCGCGATCCTGACCTCGGGCAGGATGACGGGGACGACGCGCTGCGCCAGCTCGTCGGGGTCGCCCTGGCAGCGCTGCCAGAGCTTGTAGATCTCGAACATGCAGTAGGGGGATTGCAGGTACTTGTCGCTGATCACCACCACCACGGCGTCGGCGCGGGTGAGGCGGCGCAGGAAGGCCGAGATGCGCTCGCCGGAGCGCATCTGGTCGCGGTCGCGGACGGGCAGGAAGCCGTCGGCGGCGAGCGCCGCCTGGAGGCGCTCGACGGCTGCGGCGCGGAGCCTGCCGGCGGGCGTGGCGTCGCCCCAGGCGTAGGAGAGGAAGACCTCGCGCGGCTTCTCGGCCGCGGTCGGGGTGACGGGGGTGATGGCGCTCATGGACGGGCCTCCCTGGAGGCCGGGCTCGGCCGGGGCATCGTGGGGATCGGCGAAGAAGGCGATGAAGGGGGCGGCCGGCACGGGCCGGCGGCCGATGTCGAGGACCTTGCCGTCGATGGCATGGTCGAGGGCGGCGCGGGCCACGGTGGTGCCGTCCAGGGTCAGCAGCTCGGCGGGCGGGCCGCCGATCTGGTGCCGGAGCGCCGCCTCGCGGATCTTGCGCAGCAGGCGGAGGGGATCGCGGCCCTGAGCCTTGAGCACCAGGGCGCCGGCGCCCGGGGCCGCCTCCGTCGCGGCGTCCTCGAAATCGACCAGGATCTGGCTGTCGCTCCGGGCGTCCTTGAACCAGAAGCCGTATCGCCAGTGCTCGGCATGGTCGCCGGCTTGCTCGCCGATCTTGCACATGAGGCCGCGGATGACGGCCTGGTGGAAGAAGGGGTACGAGAGGCGGAGCGCCGGCGTGGCGGCGCCCTCGTTCCAGGCGTGGAGGCGCCCTGCCACGACGGCGAAGCTCGGGAGGAGGTCCGGCGCGACGTAGCGCGGCTCGCCCTGGGCGGCCGTGCCGGAGCGGAAGCAGATGCCGCAGCTCTCCATCAGGGCGAGGAAGAGCCGCTGCTCGCCGGCCGGGCGGTCGTGCCAGGCGATCGAGGCGAGATCCTCGCGGGTGAAGCGCCCCGAGTCCCTGAGGAAGGGGACGGTCTTGGCGCGGTGAAATACCGTGTAAACGGCTTCGAGCGCCCAGTCCTGGTCGAGAACGATGCGGTCGGAGAACAGGTCGGGGTGGTAAAGAAGCACGCCGGTCTGGTGGAGGTAGTCGAGGGCGTGCTCCCAGGAGACGATGCCCCCGGCCTCGTCGCACAGGGCCCGGAACTGGGCCAGAGTGAGGGTGCGGTGACGCCGCTTCTCGGGCCTCCGTCTCTGGTCCTTGGCCCGCCACTCGTAGAGCTTGCGGCGCACGGCGGCCCGGCCGCGGCCGATCCGGATCTCGCCGCTCTTCGCCAGCAGGTGGGCGTGACCGGCATGGATGTGGGCCTCCAGAGCCTCCCGGCCGAGGCCGGTCTTGGCGCTGTAGGCGCAGCACTCGAAAAAGCCCGAGGGCTCCGGCCGCGGCGGGTCGCGGCGGCGGTCGGCCAGGGTGTCGCACTGGCTCTGCACCACGATCAGCGGGCTGTCCTCCCCCGCCAGGCTGCGCACGTAGTCGAGCCAGTAGGCGAGCGGCCGGTTGCGCATCGGGACCGCACCCGACGGGTCCTCGTCGCGGTTCTCGAGCGCCGGTGTCCAGAGGATCAGGAAGAGCGCGCGGCTGCGCAGGAACAGGGCGTGGGTGCCGTGGTAGATGTCCTGGCCGCCGAAGTCCCACCAGTTGACGTGAAGGAGGTGCTCGTGGTCCCGAGTGCGAAGGCGCAGGCTCTCGCGCCACAGCTGCACGCCGTGGGTGGACGGGACGCTGTCGTCGAACGGCTCGCCGCGGAAGCGGCGGCAGAGCTGGGTCTTGCCGGCGCCGCCGTTGCCCAGGACGATCACCTTGATCTCGTTCTCGGGCTCGGCGCCGAGGTCCAGCTCGGCGAAGTAAGAGCGCAGGCGGGGCAGGCAGTTGTCGTCCTCGTGGCGCGAGAGAACCTCGCGTGGAAGGCCGCTGGCGTGGTTGGCGATCAGGTCGGTCAGCGCCGGGAGGTCCGCGACGATCCGCAGCATCGGGGTGGAGAGCGGGTGCTCGCAGTCGTAGATGCCCAGGTGCACGAGGGCCTGGAGGCCGGAGAGCGGCGCGAGGTCGGTGACAGCGGTTCCAGTGAGGCCCAGGCGTTGCAACCCTGCCAGGGCCGCCAGCGGGCCCAGCTCCGTCACCGCAGAGCGCCCCAGAAACAAGCTCCGAAGCCCTGCGAGACCCGCCAGCGGGCCCAGGTCTGTCACCCCGGTCCCCTGCAGATCCAAGCTCTGCAGCCCCGCGAGGCCCGCCAGCGGGCCCAGGTCTCTCATCGTGCTTAACCTCAGATCTAGGTGGTGAAGCCCTGCCAGGCCCGCCAGTGGGCCCAGGTCCGTCACCCTGGTGGCAATCAGTTTCAAGTACTGAAGCCCTGCCAGGCCCGCCAGCGGGCCCAGGTCCGTCGCCTTGGTCGACGTCAGATCCAAGTAGTGAAGACCTGCGAGGCCCGCCAGCGGGGCCAGGTCCGTTGCCTCGGTACTCGACAGATCTAAGTAGTGAAGCCCTGCGAGGCCCGCCAGCGGGCTCAGGTCCGTCACCTTGGTGGCATTCAGCCACAAGTACTGAAGCCGTGCGAGACCCGCCAGCGGACCCAGGTCGGTCACCCCTGTGCTGCTCAGGTCCAAGCGCCAAAGCTCTGGCAGGGTCGCCAGCGGGCCCAGGTCCGTCACCCGGGTTCCCTGCACATCCAGGATCTGAAGCCCCGCCAGAGACGCCAGCGGGCCCAGGTCCGTCACCGCTGTGCGACTCAGATCCAAGGCCTTCAGCCCTGTCAGGCCCGAGAGCGGATGCAGGTCCTTCAAGGGAGCTCCGGCTCGTGAGCGGACCCATTCAAACTCGCCGTCGGCGGTCGGTTTTCTCATTCCAAGGAGCAGCCACCGCAGGTGCGGCAGGTCCCCCAGCTCGGCCGGCAGCTCGGCCAGGGCGAGGTCGCCCAGGTCCAGGGTGTCGGACTGAAGCCGGCGCGCCTCCTCGATCCGCCGCTTCGCCTCGGTCATGCCACTTTCCACGATGAGGGAATGTTAGAGCAAGAACCGCCACGACCACCACGAGGACGTCTTGGCGAGATAGAGACTGCTCCA
>JASLEW010000019.1 GCA_030150965.1 Thermoanaerobaculia bacterium
TCGGGCGCCCCGGCCCCGGGCGCCGATGCCTGGGGCAGGGGGCCGCCGGCGGCCGGGGCGCCGCCCTGGCTGCCGGCGACGCGCGGCGGCACCAGGCTCAGGACCGCGGCCGAAGCCGCGGCCAGCATCCATCCTGCGACAGCTCGGGTTGCCTTCATGGCCGCCTCTCCTGGCGAGCGGAGCGATCCGCTCGCTGTGCTCGATCCGCTCGATCTGCTCGATCTGCTCGACCTGATCGGCGATCGGTGCGCCCGCGGCCCGCGGCGGCGGCGCCGCCCGCGGCGGGGGCGGTCTCGGTGGTGGCCGGGGTGTGGGCGGCCGGGGAGGAGCCGCCCGCGGGCGCCGTGCCGGCCGGCCCCTGGGGGTGGTCGGTGACGGTGTAGACGTTGCCGCCGCGCAGGTAGAGCCGCTGCGCCTCGGCGGCGTTGAACGGCCGCGCGCCCATGCGGTTGAAGATGCTCACCTGGTTGCCGCTCTCGTCGGCGGCGCGGTCGCGGTCGAGCCCCTTCGACAGGGCGAGCGCCGGCCCGCGGGTGCGGCGGGTGGCGATCAGCCGCGGCGCCGGGCGCGGGCTGAAGCCGAGGTACCCCGGCGTCGTCTCCGGCGAGGTGAGCTGCAGCACGGCGAGGCCGCGGTGCCCGTCGGCGACGTAGGCGAAGAGGCTGGCGTTGGTCGAGCCGACCTTGACGTCGCGCACGTCGTCGAGCTTGCCGCCGGCGTCGAACAGCTGATCGACCACCGGCCGCTCGGGGCGCTCGACGTCGACGATCGCCACCCCCTTCGCGCCGGCCGCCACGTAGGCGTAGGTGCGGGCGACGTAGACGCTGCCGCCGGCGAAGCCGCCCGCCCGCGCCGCCAGGCGCGGATGCGACGGGTCGGTCACGTCCACCACCGCCAGGCCGCCGCGGTCGGCGACGAAGGCGTAGCGGAACTGCACCGCCACCGCCGCCGCCTGATCGAAGCCGCCGAGCGTCGCAAGCACCCTGGGCGCGAGCGGCCGCGACAGGTCGAGCACCACCAGGCCGCGCCGCGCGGTGACGTAGACCGTGGTGCCGGCGATCGCCAGGTTGGTGGCGCCGTCGAGCACGCCGCCGGGGTTCCAGGTCAGCGCCCGGGTGAGGAAGTTGTTCTGCGGGTCGGCGTCGGTCAGCGTGTCGACGTCGACCAGGATGAGCCCCTCCTGGCTGTCGGTCACCAGGGCGTAGCGATAGATCGGATGCAGCGGCTGCTCGTGGTTGGCCGGGTCGCCGCGCCGCCAGGGCGCCACCGGCATGGTGGTCGGCAGCGCCACGGCGGTGGCGTCCCGGCTCGGCACGTAGGTGCGCTGGCCGAGCGGCGACACCGGCGCCGACGAGATGCGCTCGGAGAAATCCTTGTTGTCGACGTTGGCGACGTCGAGCACCACCAGGCCGGCCGGGCCCTGGGCGGTGAACAGGTACTCGCCGCGCAGCTGCACGCTCCGCACCTCGGCGCGGCGCAGCCGGCCGCCGTGCGCCTCGTGGTGGTGGGCCTCGCGCAGCTCGCCGCCGCGCGCCTGGTGGGCGCGGTAGAAGTCCGGGTAGGCAAGCCGGTGCAGGTAGCTGCCGATCACCGCCTGCGGCTCGTCCCACTCCGTCACCTGCACCGCCTCGAGCCCCTCGCGCCCCTCCCCCACCCAGGCGTAGCGGCCGATGAAATTGACGAAGTTGGTGCCCTGGGTGAGCAGCTGCGCCATCCAGGCGTTGTTGTCGCCCGCCGCCGACAGGTGGCAGTCGGTGCAGGTCTTGGTCTCGCGGGCGCGCACCGTGTGCGGCACGTGCGGGTTGAACGCCTGGCTGCTGAAGCCGGGGGCCGAGATCGGCGCCTGCTGCATGTAGAAGTGGTCGCGGTTGGCGTTGGTCGACGACAGCACCAGCGCCGAGGACGACCGCACCGGCGCGATCTTGTTGCCGGTCGCCGTGCCGCTCACCCCCAGCATGTAGGCGTCGGTGCGGATCACCTGCGGGTTGTAGGAGGCGTAGTTGCGCGTCTCCCGCCCCTCGTAGTGGTTCATCGCCGATTTCTGATCGGCCTCCTGCGGCAGGTGGCAGCCCGAGCAGGAGGTCATCCACGACGAGTGGCAGCTGTAGCAGGTCATGCTGCGGTCGCCATGGGCGAGGGCCGCCGGGTCGTCCGGCAGGAAGCCCCAGGTCGCGCCGTCGCGCTGCACGGTCTTGGCGAGCCGCGAGCGCTCGTTGTAGTGCGGATCGCCGGGGGTGATCGAATCCCTGACCTGCACCACCTCCCATTCGCGGCTGCCGTCGAGCATCGAGCGCTGGTAGAGCCGGCCGCCGCGCCAGACGAACTGCCGCCGCCCGAAGGGGGTGATGCCGAGCGAGAGGTCGGTGCCGCGCGACGGCGTCCCGAAGGCGGCGGACCCCTGGCCGGCGGTCTCCGCGCCGCCGGAGCCGTTGGAGGCATGGGCGCCGTCGGCGGCGCGGGCGATCGGCGGCGGCGGCAGGGTGCCGCGGGCCGCCGGCGCCGCCGGGCCCGAGGTGCGCAGCGTGGCGTAGGCGCTCACCGTGCCGTGGCAATCGACGCAGCCGATCTCGATCGCGCCGCCGTACTCGCCGTGCAGCAGGCCGTCGCCGTGGGCGTCGGTCGACAGGTGGCAATCCACGCAATGCATCCCTTTTTCGAGATGGATGTCCTTGAGGTGGACCGCCTTGCTGAAGCGCTGCGGGTCGTCGAACGGCACCACCTTGTCGTCGGCGTCGAGCAGGTTGCCCTTGCGGTCCTGCTTGTAGACGGCGCGGAACACCCAGCCGTGGCCGTGATAGTCGGCGAACTGCGTGTGGGTGAGACGCGGGTTGAGGTCGGCGACCTTGGCGAGGAAGTCGGCATCCGTCCACAGGCCGTGCGCCGCCGCCCCCTCGGGGTTGCGGTCGAGGCTCGCCCGCCGCTCGGCGGCGGTCGGATAGCGCTGCTGCTTGGGCCACAGCGCCTCGCCGTCGGTCTCGTAGTCCCACATGGTGTAGCCGAGATAGGTGTTGACGAACGAGTTCGGCTGGTGCATGTGGCAGACCATGCATTGGCTGGTGGGAATGGCGCGGGTGAAGGCGTGGCGGATCGGGTGCCCCGGCTCGCCGCGCGGGATCGTCGGATCGGCGGTGGCGCTCTCGCCGGAGTGCCCGAAGGCGGCGTAGCCGGCGGAGTGCGCGGCATCGCGGTCGTTGGCGTAGACCACGTGGCAGGCGGTGCAGCCGCTCGACCGGTAGTCGCCGGGGTGGTCGTTGGTGCCGAGCAGCGACAGGTGCGGGTCGTTGAGCCGCGTCTTCTGCAGGTTGATCAGCGCCGGGCTGATGCGCAGGCCGGTGCCGCGCCCGCGGTTGCTGAGGCGGATGTCGGGCTGGCCCGGCTCCTCCTCGCGGTTGGGGTTGCCGGTCTCCGGGAACGACGACGGGTTGAGCAGGCCGCCGCGCTCGAAGGCGCGGAAGTACTCGCCCGGCTGCACGATGTCCCAGCGCGGCAGCGGCGCCACCCCGGGCAGGGCGCCGCGCGCCAGCTCCTCCGGCGTCGGCGGCACCTGCGGCTGGATCGCCTGGCCGGCGCCGGCGCGGCTGTAGCTCTCGCCCAGCGCCGAGGCCTTGCGGCCGACGATGCCGTTGGCGTAGCCGGCGGCGCCGAAGAAGATCGAGGCGGTGGTCATCGGGCTCTTGAGCACCCGGTTGACCTGGTCCTGGTGGCAGGGGCCGCAGGTCTCCTCGGCGACGCGCAGGTCGCCGGGGTTGACGAAGCGCACGAACTCCGGCGATTCGGCGAGCAGCAGGGTGTAGCTGCGCTCCGGGTTGGCCGAGCTGAGGCGGCCCGGCGGCCCGCCGCGCCGCGCCCAGCGCTCGGGGAAGCGCGGCTTGACGTGCGCCGCCTGGAGCGCCGCCTCGTAGCCCGGGCTGCCGGGCGCGGCGCCGGCCGGCGGCG
>JASLEW010000027.1 GCA_030150965.1 Thermoanaerobaculia bacterium
CCGGCAAGGCCGGAGCGGGTTCCGGCGCGGCGGCCGCGGGCTGCGGCGCGGCAGCTGCCGCGGGGCGCCCACCCCGCCGGTGGCGGTGGGCGTAGCAGGCGCCGAGCTCCACGGCCTCCAGCTCGTCCTGGATCTGCCACAGGGTCTCGGAGGCGCCCAGGAAGAGGACGCCGCGGCGGGCGAGGGCGTGGCCCACGTGGGCCACCACCTCGGTTTGGAGGTCGCGCGGGAAGTAGATCAGGACGTTCCGCAGCAGGATCAGGTCGTGCTCCGGCTCGGGCTCGCCGGGCCGGACGTAGGGCGGATCGGCGAGGTTGAGGAAGCGGTAGTCGATGCGGGCGCGCAGGGCGGGCGCCAGCTCGAAGAGCTTGCCGCGGCGGGTGAAGTGGCGCTCCAGGAGGGGTGGGGGCACGAGCGAGACCGCGCGCTCGCCGTAGAGGCCGCGCCGGGCGCCGGCCAGCGCCTCCTGGTCGATGTCGGTGGCCAGGATGCGCCAGTCCCAGCCGGCCAGGCCGGGCTGCTCGGCGAAAACCATGGCGAGGGTCGCCGGCTCCTCGCCGCGGGCGCAGGCCGCCGACCAGATGCGCAGCTCGCGGCTGGCCGCCCGGGCGCGCAGCAGGCGCGGCAGCACCTGGCGCTCGATGGCCTCGAACTGCTGCGGCGCGCGGAAGAAGTACGACTCCTTGACGGTGAGAAGCGACACCAGGCTCTGCCACTCGCCCGGCAGGTCGCCCGCCGCCAGGGCGCGCACGTAGTCGGCGGGCCGGCCGAGGCCGGCGGCGCGGGCGCGCCGGCCGGCCACCTCCCCCAGGAAGCCGAAGCGGTCGGGCGGGATGACGTTGCCGGTCCTGGCGCGGACCAGGGCTGCCAGCCGTTCCAGATCCTCGGCGCCGGCGCTCATCGCCCTCCCCTGCCGCTCAGCCGCCGCACCAGGTGCACCAGCTCGCCGGCGTCGAGGCCCTGCTTGGTGAGATAGGCGTCGGCCCCCGCCTTGAGGCCGCGCAGCCGGTCCTCGGGCCGGTCGCGGGTGGAGACCACCACCACCGGCAGCTGGGTGAAGTGCTCCAGGCTGCGCAGCTGGGCGGTGAGCTCGAAGCCGTCCATGCCCGCCATCTCGATGTCGGTGACCACGCAGTCGAACCGCTCCTCGCCGAGGCGGGAGAGGGCCTCGTGGGCGTCGGCCGCCGCCGCCACCTCGAAGCCCGCGTCCTCGAGGAGGCGCCGCTCCATCTCGCGCGTCACCAGCGAATCGTCGACCAGGAGCACGCGCACCCGCGGCACCGCCGCCGTGGCGGCCGGGGCCGGCAGCGCCCGCAGCACCTCGCGCTGCGCCAGGACCGCGGGCGAGAGGACCCCCACCGGCTCGCCCGAGGCGAGGAGGGCCACGCCTTCGAGCAGGCGGTCGGTCGCCACCCGGCGGGTGAGCGGCCGCACCAGCACCTCCTCCTCGCGCAGCACGTCGTCGACCATCAGCGCCAGCGGCTGGCCCGCCACCTGGCCCTCCAGCAGCAGGTGGCTGCCGGAGAGGCGGGCGGCGGGAGCCGGGGCCTGGCCGTAGAGGCGCGCCAGGGGCACGAAGGGCACCAGGCGGTCGTCCAGCCGCGCCAGGGTGCGGCCGTCGCGCTCCACCACCGCGGCCGGGGCGAGGCGGGTGGCGCGCCGCACCGCCGCCCGGGGCATGGCCAGGCGCAGGCTGCCCACCTGCACCAGCAGCACGTGCTCGCCGCGGCGAGCGACCGGCACCTCGACCACCACGGTCGTGCCCTGGCGCGGCTCCGAGGTGAGAAACACCTCGCCGCCGGCGCGCCCCACCGCCGCTGCCGCCACGTCCAGCCCGACGCCGCGGCCCGACACCTCGGAGACCTTGCGGCGGGTCGAGAAACCGGGCGCGAAGAGCAGGCGCTGCAGCTCGTCGCGGCCCAGGGCGGCGGCGGCGGCGGCGTCCAGGAGGCCGGCGTGCACCGCCTGCTGGCGCACCCGCTGCGAGTCGATGCCGGCGCCGTCGTCGGCGATCTCCAGGCGCACCCGCGCCCCGGCGGCGCTGGCGCGCAGGTGCAGGCGTCCGGCGCGGGGCTTGCCGCGCGCCTGCCGGACCTCGGGCGCCTCGATACCGTGGTCGACGGCGTTGCGCACCAGGTGCAGCAGGGCGTCCTCCAGCTCGCGGGCGATGCGGCGGTCGAGGCGGGTGTCCTCGCCCTCGACCGTCACCTCGACCTCGCGCTCAAGCGAGCGCCCCAGCTCGCGGGCGTAGCGGGCCAGCGCCAGGAGCGACCCGCGCAGCGGCTGCAGCTGGAGGCCGAGGATCTGGTCCAGCTGCTCCTCGGCGGCGCGCAGCAGGCGCCGCTGGCCGCCCTCCAGGTCCGCCGCGGTGCGCCGCAGCATGGTGGCGAGGACCGCCAGCACCTGGGCCGGCTGCGGCTCGCGCGCCCCCTCCTCGGCCAGGCGCGCCAGGTCGTCGAGCCGCTCGGCCACCGGCCGCATGCCGCGGGCGAGGATCCGCACCTCGGCGGCGCGCTCCGCCACCGCGTCGAGCGACGCCGCGTCGACGCGCATCTCGGCGGCGCCGTAACCCCC
>JASLEW010000437.1 GCA_030150965.1 Thermoanaerobaculia bacterium
CGACGCCACACCTCGGGGATGGCGATCCGCACGTTCTCAAATTCGTCCTATCAGGCACGACGCTCACCGCATACGTTGACGGCGTCCAATACGTCACCACGACGGACGCATCAATCGCGGCCGCGGGCTTCCAAGGCATCAGCGCCCAGGGGCGTCAGGCGGCGCGGCCGCACGCGGCGCAGGACGCGGGCGTCGAAGGCGGGCGAGAGCCGCGGCGCATCCGCGGCCATCGCGTCTCTCAGCAGGCGGTCCATCGCGTCGTCATCGTGCATCGAAACCTCGCTCGGTCAGCATGGCGTGCAGCAACCCTCGGGCGCGGTGGAGGTAGGACTTCACGGTGTTCTCCGGCGCATCGAGCAGCACCGCGATCTCGCTCACGCCGGCCCCCAGCCAGTAGTGCAGGCGCAGCGCGGACTGGTACACCTCGGGCAGCTCGCCGACGCAGGCGAGCACCGCCTGCCGGCGCCGCTCGTCCTGCAACCGGTCGTCAGGACCGCGGTCCGGCGACGGTGCCGCCGCCAGCGCCTGGTCGCTCACGTGCGGCGCGCGGTGGCGGGCGCGCGCCTTGACGTTGAGCGCCTGGTTGAAGGCGATGCGGTAGATCCAGGAGCCGATGCCGGCCTCGCCGCGGAACGAGCGCAGGGAGCGGTGCACGCGCAGCATCACGTCCTGGGCGACGTCCTCGGCGTCCGCCGAGAGCTCCTGGCCGAGGATCGACACGGCCAGGCGAAACACCGGTCCACGATAGCGCCGCACGAGCTCGGCGAAGGCGGCGTCGTCGGCCGCCTCGCGGCACCTTTCGACCAGCCAGCCGTCGGCCCGGTCGGCGTACGCCGGCTCAGCGCGCACGCTCGGAGGTCAGCGCGTAGTACAGCATGAGCCCGACGCCGAGGAGCGCCAGCGGCAGCGGCAGCGGCCAGAGCGCCGGGCCGTTCGGCCACGGCCCGAGCCAGCGCAGGGCCAGCATGGCGCCGCCGCCGAGGGCCGACCACACGATGCCATGCAGCAGCGGCGCCCGCGGGTCCGGCGGCCTAGGCGCCGCCGGCGGGTCGAGCGGCAGCTCCGGCAGCGGGATGCCCTTCTCCATGGCCGCCAACCGTTCCTGGTGGACGATCTCGACCCGGCGCTGCCGCTCGCCGTGCCGGAAGTAAAGGTAAGCCACGAACGCCGCGGCAAGCGCCGCGACGATGATGCCATCTCCGATCGTGTGTCCCATGTCCGCCTCCTTGCCCTTGAGACCGGGTGAGGCGCGCCGCGGTTGCGCCTTCGCCTGTGGGATAATCCCCGCCGGTGTGGGTGGCGGGCCGGGAGCAGCGGGCTCGGCCGCGCGGTCCGGAAAGGAGAGCCGGCGATGAAGGGCATACGCGAAGCCCTGGCAGGCGGGCGGTGGCACTCGGCGGCCACGATGACGGCGGCGACGATCTTGGCGGCGATGCTGGCTGGGTCCTCCGCGACCTGGGCGTTCGCCGCCGGCGCCCGCCAGGACGACGCCCAGGCAGCGGCGGCCAGGGGGCAGGGCGCCGGGGCAGCCGGCAGCCCGGGGCAGCTCGGGCATGCCGTGCCTGAGAGGGGGGTCGCGCGGCCGACGATGCCCAGTCCTTCGCTCGAGCCTCCCGCCGACCAGGTACCGGTGCTGATGGCCTACGGTCAGGGTGTCCAGCGTTACGTCTGCACGGAAAGCAAGGAAACGAGGGGCGCGTTCGAGTGGGTCCTCAAGGAGCCACAGGCTAAGCTGGCCGATGCCGAGGGTCGCGAGATCGGCACCCACTCGGCTGGCCCCACCTGGCAGCTCGCCGACGGCAGCAAGGCGGTCAAGAAGAAGCTGGTCGCGAGCTATCCCGCCCTGGCGTCGGACGCCATCCCCTGGCTGCTGGTCGAGATCGAGTCGAGCGGTACGGGCAGGCTCACCGGCACGAGGTACGTGCAGCGGGTGGACACGGTGGGAGGCATGGCGCCCGCGACCGGCTGCAACTCCGGCCATCCGGGTGCCACCCACGACGTCGAGTACCGCGCCACCTACGTCTTCTACGCCCCGCGCCAGGCGCCTTAGACAAGCCATCTCCAGCAGGCTGAACAGGCCCGGCGAGGCCGAGGGCGAGCAGGAGCGCGGGCCGGAGGCGGGTGCGGAAGGCGCCGGCGGCCGTGCCCGGCCCCGTCCGGGCTGCTGGCAGGGGCCGGGCCCCGGCCCGGCTCAGCCCGCGCTCTTGATCTCGACCAGGATCAGGTGAATGGTGGTGTTGCCGATGTTCTCCGCCCAGTGGGTGATCGGATCGCGGTAGATCACGTCGCCCGCCTTGAGCTCCGCCTCGCTGGTCTTGCCGTCCGCCGTGTGATTGCGCGTCTTGCCGCCGGCCAGGACGTAGATGACGTAGGACGGGTGCGAGTGCATGTTCTCCTTCTCGCCCGGCTTCAGGATCGACTCGAGCACCCGCACGTGGCTGTTGTCGAGCTTGACGTGGATCGACGAGGCGTTCACCTGCGCCGGATCCTGCGCCGGCGCGGTCCTGGTTCCGGCGGCCAGCAGCCCCAGGGCAGCGACCCCCACGAGCAGCGCCTTCGACATCTTCATCGCCATCCTCCTTTCTGATTGCACGCTCATGCCAGAGCGCCGGCCGCCGAGGGCGGCGGCGCGGCAGCAGAGCGCAGCATAGCCGAGAAGCCGCCGGGTTGGCCGCGCCTTGTGACGGGGCGGCGCGGGCTGATAGGGTCGCCGGGCAGCATCTTCCCCGCGAGGTGAGTCATGCATCGGATCTCCGCGGCTCTCGTGTCTGCTGCCGTCCTGTCCGTCCTGTACCTCCAGTGCCTCCGGCCGGCCGCCGCGCAGGCGCGGCCGGATGCCTCCTCGTCCCCCGCCGCGCCTCCCGCCGCCGCGCCGTCCCAGGACGCCGGCATCCCCGCCGCCAAGGAGGCCAAGATCCGCGAGCTGATCCGGCTGAACGGCGCCGCGCGGCTCGGCAGGGCTGCGATCGATCAGCTGCTGCCGGCGATGAAGACGATGCTCCCCAAGGTGCCGGAGAGCTTCTGGGAGAGCTTCGCGGCGGAGATCAAGGTCTCCGAGCTGGAGGACCTGCTGGTGCCGATCTACGCCCGGCACTTCACCGAGGCCGAGCTCCAGGGGCTGATCGACTTCTATTCGTCGCCGCTCGGCAGGAAGGTGACCGGCGAGATGCCCGCCGTCATGCAGGAGAGCATGGCCGCCGGACAGGCCTGGGGCCGCGACCTGGCGGAGAAGGCGGTCGCCCGCGCCAAGGAGAAGGGCTACAAGATCGAGACCTAGTGTCCCGCACGGTTAGTTCGCATGGTAGTCGCGCCGCAATCCGGCTTCCTGGCCAGGCGCGCCGACGCAAGCGTAG
>JASLEW010000136.1 GCA_030150965.1 Thermoanaerobaculia bacterium
GCCGCTGCCCGAGGTGCGCCGGCAGCTCGGCGAGTACTTCGCCGGGCGGCGGCGCAAGTTCGACCTGCCGCTCGCGCCGCACGGCACCGGCTTCGAGCGGCGCGTCTGGCAGGAGCTGAGCGCCATCCCCTACGGCGAGACGCGCTCCTATGCCGACGTGGCGCGGGCCATCGGCCATCCGATCGCCTGCCGCGCGGTCGGCCGCGCCAACGGCCACAACCCGATCGCCATCGTCATTCCGTGCCACCGGGTGATCGGCGCCGGCGGCGCGCTCACCGGCTTCGGCGGCGGCCTGCCGCTGAAGCGCTTCCTGCTCGACCTCGAGGGAGCGCCGTACCGGAAGGACCCGGGCGGCCGGCGGGCGGCGCGGTCGCCGCAGCTCCCGCTGCCGCTCTGACCTGCCGCTCGCGGCCCCGGGCGAGCGGCCGGCTCCGTCCTGGCTCTGTCCCCGCCGGGCCGGCGCGGCTCACCTTTACTTGAGGGGCACGACGGACAGCGACGGGGCCGGCCGCGGGGGCGCAGCCGGCTGGCGCGCGGCTGCGCCGTCTGTGTCATAGTGCCAGCATGAGCGAGAGCGAGCGCGCCGCCAGCGGTATCGCAGGGATCGCCGACCTGACGGAGCTGGCCCGCGACGCCGGGCCGCACCCGGGCAACCGCATCGCGGCCAGCGCCGCCAGCCTGGTCGGGTCGGAGATCCTCAAGATCGCCGCCGAGATGCGCGCCCTGCGCGCCGCCGGGCGGTCGGTCTGCGACCTGACGGTGGGCGATTTCGACCCCCGCCAGTTCCCCATCCCCGAGCGCCTGCGCGACGCCGTCGCCTCCGCCCTCGGGCACGGCCAGACCAACTACCCGCCGGCGACCGGCATGCCGGAGCTGCGGCAGGCGGTGCAGCGCTTCTACTCCCGCGCCCTGGGGCTCGGCTACCCGCTCGAATCGGTCCTCATCGCCGGCGGCGCGCGGCCGGTCATCTACTGCACCTTCCGCACCCTCTGCGATCCCGGCGACCGGGTGGTCTTCTCGGTGCCGAGCTGGAACAACAACCATTACGTGCACCTGGTCGAGGCGGTGGGGGTACCGGTCGAGTGCACGGTCGAGCAGCGCTTCCTGCCGGATGCGGCGGCGCTGCGCGGCCACCTCGGCGGCGCCCGCCTGCTGTGCCTCAACTCGCCGCTCAACCCGACCGGCACCGCCTTCACCCCGGCGGCGCTGGCGGAGATCTGCGCGCTGGTGCTGGCGGAGAACGCCCAGCGCGAGCGCCAGGGCGCCCGCCCGCTCTACGTCATGTACGACCACATCTACTGGCAGCTCTGCTTCGGCGGCACCGAGCACGTGACGCCGCCGGGGCTGCTGCCGGAGATGGCGCGCTACACCATCTTCGTCGACGGCATCAGCAAGTGCTTTGCCGCCACCGGTCTGCGGGTGGGCTGGGCGGTGGCGCCCGCCGACGTGATCGGCCGGATGTCGGCCGTTCTCGGGCACGTCGGCGCCTGGGCGCCGCGGGCCGAGCAGCTGGCGACGGTCGAGGTGCTCGACGACGAGGCGGCGATGAACGCCTTCCTGGTGCCCTTCCGGCGCGGCCTCGAAACGCGCCTGGCGAAGCTCCACGCCGGCTTCCAGGCGCTGAAGGCGGCCGGGCTGCCGGCCGACAGCATCCCGCCCATGGGGGCCATCTACCTGACGGCGCGCCTCCACCCCTTCGGCCGGCGCACGCCGAAGGGGACCGAGATCGCCACCAACGAGGACGTGCGGCGCTACGTGCTGGAGGCCGCGGGGATCGGCGTCGTGCCCTTCCAGGCGTTCGGCATCCCGCACCAGGACGGCTGGTTCCGGCTGAGCGCCGGGGCGGTCAGCGAGGCCGACATCGACGCCGCCCTGCCCCGGCTCGCCGCCGCCCTGCGCGCGCTGGAGTAACCGTCAGAACTTCCGCATCAGGCCGACCACCACGCCCTGGACGCGCACGTCGCGGGCGGGCACCCAGAACGGCTGCATGCTGGGGTTGGCCGGCTGCAGGCGCACCATCGCCCCCTCGGGGTAGATGCGCTTGAGGGTGGCCTCGTCGCCGACCAGGGCGACCACCATCTCGCCCGGCTCCGCCACCTCGCGCCGCAGCACGATCACGAAGTCGCCGTCGTGGATGCCGTCCTCGACCATCGAGTCGCCGACCACCCGCAGGACGTAGTGATTGGCCGGGTCGTTGGCCCCGGGGGCATTGCCGCGCGAGGCCAGGAGATGCGCCGGCACGGTCACCCGCTCGTTGCCGGCGACGGCTTCGATCGGCCGGCCGGCGGCGATCCGGCCGTAGAACGGCAGCTCCAGGTCGGTCGCCGGCGAGTCGCCCGGGCCTCCCGGGATGGCGCGGATCAGCTCGATGCCCCGCTTCTGGTTCCAGTCCCGGCGCAGGAAGCCCTTGTCCTGCAGCAGCTTGAGATGCTTGTAGACGGTGCCGTAGGAGGAGTAGCCAAAGCGGGCGCAGATCTCGCGATGGGTGGGCGCGATGCCCCGTTCCCGCCGGTACTCGTGGACGAACTCCAGAATCTCTTTCTGCCGCTCGGTGAGGTAGGTCATGGCGTGTAGCTTAGGCGGTAACACAGCGTAATGCAAGCCCCCCTGAGCCGGTATACACTCCCGCCACGCCGCTGCCCAGCTGCAACACCTATGTTGCCGGGGGTCGTTGGCACCGCCCTTCGCTGACCACACCGCCCTCTTCCATCATGATTTCGAGCGCGCTCGCCGACCTCGGTTTCAGCCGTCACACTCTGGACAATGGCCTCCGGGTGGTGCTCCATCCGGACCGCTCGCTGCCGTTGGTGACGGTCAACATCTGGTACCACGTCGGCTCCAAGAACGAGCGCCCCGGCCGCACCGGCTTCGCCCACCTGTTCGAGCACATGCTGTTCCAGGGCAGCGAGCACGTCGGCACCAACGATCATTTCCGCCTGGTGCAGCAGGTGGGAGGCATCGCGAACGGCTCGACCTGGTACGACCGTACCAACTATTACGAGACGCTGCCTGCCAATCATCTCGACCTGGCGCTCTGGCTGGAATCCGACCGCATGGGCTTCCTGCTGCCGGCGATCACCGCGGAGAACCTCGAAAAGCAGCGCCAGGTGGTGATGAACGAGCGCCGCCAGCGGGTCGAGAACCAGCCCTACGGCCTCGCCACCGAGCGCCTGCGCGAGCTGCTCTACCCGGCCGAGCACCCCTACCACTGGCCGGTGATCGGCTACATGGACGACATCGCCGCCGCCACCCTGGACGACGTGCGCGAGTTCTTCCGCACCTGGTACACGCCGCGCAACGCGGTGCTCACCCTGGCCGGCGACTTCGCGCCCGAGGATGCGCTCGGCCGCATCGAGGCGTACTTCGCCGACATCCCGGCCGGGCCGCCGCAGCCGGCGATACCGGCGGCGGTGCGGCAGCCGCCGCCGCTCGGCGGCGAGCGCCGCGCCACCCTGGAGGACGACGTCCGCCTGGCGCGCATCTACATGTCCTGGCGCACGCCCCCCTTCGGCGACGACCGGTGGTACGCCGCCGACCTCCTGGCCGCCGTGCTCGCCGCCGGCAGGTCGAGCCGCCTCTACCGCGACCTGGTGTACGAGCGCCAGATCGCCCAGGACGTGAGCTCCTACGTCAACCCCTTCGAGGCGGTCGGCGACATGATGGTGGTGGCGACCGCGCGGCCCGGGGTCGAGCCGGCGGCGCTGGAGGCGGCGCTCGACGAGCATCTGGCGCGGGCCGCGGCCGAGCCGCCCACCGCCGCCGAGATGGAGAGCGCGCTCAGCCGCATCCTGACCGACTACTGGAGCGGCCTGGAGCTGCTCAACAACCGCGCCGACAGCTTCTCCCAGTTCACCACCTACTTCGACGATCCGGGGCTCCTGGCCGGCGAGGCGGAGCGCTACCGCGCCGTCACCCCCGCCGCCGTGCACGCGCTGGCCGCCGGGTTCCTG
>JASLEW010000154.1 GCA_030150965.1 Thermoanaerobaculia bacterium
GCCCCACCCCCAGGGCGCGCAGCCGCGCCGCCAGCCGGCCGGCCGCGCGGTCGAGCCGGGCGTAGGACAGCGTCACCCCGGCGCAGGAGACCGCCGGCGCCGCGGGCGTGCGCGCCGCCTGGCGGGCGATCAGCTGGTGCAGGCAGCTCGCGGACGGCGGCGCCGCCGTCGCGTTCCATTCGACCGCCAGCTGATGGCGCTCGGCGGCGGCGAGCAGCGGCAGCGAGAGGACCGGGTCCGCCGGCCGGGCGAGCGCCGCGGCGAGCAGCGCGGCGAAGCGGGAGGCCAGGCGCTTGACGGTGGCGGCGTCGAAGAGCTCGACGTTGTAGGCGAGCGAGCCGGCCACCCCGTCGGCCGTCTCGCCGAGCGACAGGTTGAGGTCGAACATGGCGGCGCCGCTCGCGATGGGCAGCGGCTCGAGCGTCGCGCCGGGCAGCTCCAGCGGGCCGAGCGGGGCGTTCTGCAGCGCCAGCATGACCTGGAACAGCGGCGACTGGCCGAGGTCGCGCTCGGGGGAGAGCTCCTCGACCAGCCGCTCGAACGGCAGGTCCTGGTGCGCGTAGGCGTCGAGCGCCACCTGCCGCGCCTGCGCCAGCAGCTGCTCGAAGCTCGGGTCCGCGGCCAGGTCCAGGCGCAGCACCAGGGTGTTGACGAAGAAGCCGATCAGCCCCTCGATCTCCTGGCGGCGGCGGCCGGCGATGGGCGAGCCGACGAGCACGTCGCGCTGGCCGCTGGTGCCGGCGAGCAGGGCGCCGAAGCCGGCCAGCAGCGCCATGAACAGCGTCGCGCCGCGCTCCCGGCTCGCCCGGGCCAGGGCGGCGGAGAGCTCCGCCGGCAGCTCCACCCGCACCGACCGGCCGCGCGAGGTCTGGACCGGCGGCCGCGGGCGGTCGAGCAGCAGCGACAGCCCGTGCGGCGCCCCCGCCAGCGCCCGGCGCCAGTGGGCGAGGTCGGCCGCGAGCGCCTCGCCCTGCATGTAGCGCTGCTGCCAGCAGGCGTAGTCGGCGTACTGGACGGGCAGCGCCGGCAGCGCGGGCTCCTCGCCGCGGACGAGCGCGCCGTAGATCGCCGCGACCTCGCGCACCAGCACCCCCAGCGACCAGGCGTCGCCGGCGATGTGATGCAGGGTGAGCAGCACCCAGAGCTCCTGGCCGGCGAGCCGCACCAGGGTCGCGCGCAGCACCGGTCCCGCCTCCAGATCGAAGGGGCGGCGGGCCTCCGCGACCGCGAGCCGCCGGGCCTCGGCCTCCCGCAACGCCGGCGCCAGCCGGCCGAGGTCCACCATCGGCAGCCGGGGCACGTGGCACCGCGGCACGGGCGCGACGACCTGGACCGGCCGGCCGCCGGGCGCCGCGTAGGTGGTGCGCAGCACCTCGTGGCGGCGGATCACCCCGGCGAGCGCCCGCGCCAGCGCGGCGGCGTCCACCGGCCCGCGCAGCCGCACCGTGCTCGGCATGTTGTAGGCGATGCTCCCGGGCTCGAAACGGTGCAGCACCCACATCCGCTGCTGGCCGAACGACAGCGGCAGGTCGCCGCCGCGCGGCACCGGCACGACCGGCTGATCGAGCCCCGCCCGGGCGCCGCGCGCCGCGTGCACCCGGCGCGCCAGGGCCGCCACGGTGGGGGCGTCGAACAGCTCGTGGATCGGCAGCTCGACCGCGAGCGCCGCGTGCAAGCGCAGGATCACCTGGGTGGCGAGCAGGGAGTGGCCGCCGAGGTCGAAGAAGCTCTCGTCCCGCCCGACCCGCTCGCGCTGCAGCACCTCCTCCCAGATGTGCGCCACCAGCTCCTCGATCGGGTCCTGCGGCAGCGCGGCCGGCAGCTCCGGCGCCCCGTGCCGCGCCGGCTCGAGCTGCAGCAGGCCGCGGCGGTCCACCTTGCCGTTCGCGGTCAGCGGCAGGGCGTCGAGCAGCAGGAAATGGGCCGGCACCATGTAGTCCGGGAGCGTGCGCCTGAGGTGCTCGCGCAGCAGCGCGGCCAGCCGGTCGGCCCCGCCGGCGGCGGACCGGCCACCGTCCGGGCCGCCGCCGGCCGGCACCACGCAGGCGACGAGCCGGCGGTCGTTCACCCCGAAGTCGCGGGCCAGGACCACGCACTCCGCCACCGCGGGATGCTCGGCGAGGGCGCGCTCGATCTCCCCCGGCTCGATGCGGAAGCCGCGGATCTTCACCTGGTGGTCGGAGCGGCCCAGGAACTCGATCGCGCCGTCCGGGCGCCGGCGCGCCAGGTCGCCGGTCGCGTACAGGCGTCCGCCCGCGCCCTCCCCCGCGGCATCCTCGGCGGCGAAGGGATCGGGCACGAAGCGCTCGGCGGTGAGGTCCGGCCGGCCGAGGTAGCCGCGCGCCAGGCCGTCGCCCCCCAGGTAGAGGCCGCCGCACACCCCGGCCGGCACCGGCCGCAGGGCGGCGTCGAGCACGTGGGCGCGGCTGTTGGCGATCGGCCGGCCGATCGGCACCATCGCCGCCCCGGGCGGCACCTCGCGGACCGGGTGCCAGGTGCTGAAGGTGGTGTTCTCGGTCGGTCCGTAGACGTTCAGCAGCCGCCGCGGCGGCGCGGTTGCGAGCACCGCCCTCGCCGCGCCCGGGTCGAGCGCCTCGCCGCCGACCAGCAGCGTGCCGAGCGGCGCGAACGCCCCCGGGTCCTCCCGCACCACCTGGTTGAACAGGGAGGTGGTCAGGAACATCGTATCGACGGCATGGCGCCGCAGGCTCGCGGCCAGCTCGCCGGGGGTGAGCGCCGCCCGCTCGGGCAGGACGACCACCGTGCCGCCGTGCAGCAGCGGTCCCCAGATCTCGAAGGTCGCGGCGTCGAAGGAGGCATGGGCCGCCTGGATGATGCGCTCGCCGGCGGCGAGCGTCACGTAATCGGTGTTGCACACCAGGCGCAGCACGGCGCGGTGCGGCACCGCCACGCCCTTCGGCCGGCCCGTCGAGCCCGAGGTGTAGATGACATAGGCCAGCCGGTCGCCGCCTTCCCCGAGCCCGCTCGCGGCCGGCTCGGCCGCCTCGGGCCTCCCGGCCACGCCGGCCGGGCCGTCCTCCCCTGCATCCTCGGCCGCCCCGGTCGCCCTGGCCTTCCCGGCCGCACCTGCCTCTGTGGCCGCGCCGGCCTCCCCGGCCACCTGGATCCCCCCGGCGGCCTCGGCCCCTGTGGCCGCCTCGGCCGCCTCGGCCTCCCCTGCCGCGCCGACGGTCAGCACCATCCACGCCGCGCCGGCAGGCAGCTGCGCCTCCAGCCGCTCATCGGTCACCAGCACGGCGGCCCCGGTGTCGGCGAGCAGCGAGGCGAGGCGCTCGCTCGGGTCCCCCGGGTCGAGCGGCACGTAGGCGCCGCCGGCGGCGAGGATGGCGAGCATCCCCACCACCATCTCCGGGGAGCGTTCGAGATACAGGCCGACCGGCGTCTCCGCCACCACCCCGGCCGCACGCAGGCGCGCGGCGAGCGCGCGCGCCCAGGCGGCGAGCGCACCGTAGGAGAGGCTCGTGCCGTCGGCGATCACCGCCGGCGTCCGCGGGGTGCGGCGCGCCTGCGCGAAGACCAGCTCGTGGACCGCGCCCGCGCGCGGGTAGTCGCTGGCGGTCGCGTTCCACTCGGTGAGCAGCTGCGCGCGCTCGGCCGCGGCGAGCAGCGGCAGCGCCGAGAGCGGCGTCCCGGGGTCGGCCGCGGCGGCGGCGAGCAGCACCCCGAGGTGCTCCATCATGCGGCGCACCGTCGCGGCGTCGAAGAGGTCGGTCGCGTACTCGACCCAGCCGGCCAGGCCGCTCGCGGTCTCGTGCAGCGCCAGGGTGAGATCGAACTTGGCGGTCGCCGCGCGGCGCTCGAAGGGGGTCACCTCGAGGCCGGGGAGCCGGACCGCCGCCGTGGGCGCGTTCTGCACCGCGAGGGCGGCCTGGAACAGCGGGTTGCGGTTGGGATGGCGCTCCGGCTGCAGCTCCTCGACCAGGCGCTCGAAGGGCACCTCCTGGTGCGCGAAGGCGGCGAGCGCGGTGGCGCGCACCCGTCCGAGCAGCTGGCGGAAGCCAGGGTCTCCCGCCAGGTCGGCGCGCATCACCAGGGTGTTGACGAAGAAGCCGATGAGGCCCTCGAGCTCGCGCCGGGTGCGGCCGGCGACCCCCGACCCGGTGAGCAGGTCGAGCTGGCCGGTGTAGCGGCCGAGCAGGGCCTGGAAGCCGGCGAGCAGCACCATGTAGAGCGTCGCGTCCTCGGCGCGGCCCAGGGCGCCAGATCGAGGCCTTCGGCGCCCCGCTGGGCGCCTATGACCAGGCCCTCGATGATCTGTGGGGCGACCGGCACGAGACCGTGGCGCTGGAGGCGCTGCGGCGCCATCTGGACGGCGCCGGGAGCGGGGACCGGCGGTTCCACCAGCCACCGGTGAGCTACCGGATCATCCCGCGGGTGCTCGGCCAGGCGGAAAGGGCCGTGGCTGGCGTCGAGAAGGCCGCCGCTGTCTCGCTCCGCTCGGTGACCGGCGACGTCCTTTACCTCGGCGGCACGGCAGGCGGGCCGGCTGGCCGTGTGCTGCGCACCGGCGGTTTCTACAACGGCCTGGCCTATCCCGCCATGAACGCGCTGTCCGCCGCCTGGGCGGACCTGGCCCTGGTCGCCGAGCGCCAGGTCACCGCGCTCAACACGGCCGAGACCTCCGGCCTCCCGGTCAACCTGGCGGTGCCCGGGGCGGCCAGAAGCGGAACGTACGCCTACGGCTGGGCGGCCAGCGGCTATGTCGAGGAGGCCCGGGCCGCGGCCACGCCGGCGCTGCTGCCCGCCGCCGTCAGCGATCCGCACGCCGACGCGCTGTCACCGACCCTCAGCGC
>JASLEW010000204.1 GCA_030150965.1 Thermoanaerobaculia bacterium
GCCGGCGGAGCGGGCGGCGCTGGCGGCGCCGGTGGCGCGGCCAGGGCGCGCGGCCCGCTCCCCCCGCACCACCAGGATCGGTGGGCTCTCTCTCGCTCCACGCAACCTCCTCACGCCTGGCCTGCGCACTGGAAATCCGGCTGGCTTTACAGTAAAAGGGGGAGCCATGGCGCGCAGTGAGAAACGTCACTCGCCGGCTGTGAGCTGGGCATGAGCCTCGACCGCCGGCAGTTCCTCCGCGCCGGCGCGGCGGCCGGCGGCGCGCTGGTGCTGACCGGCTGCGAGCGGGCCACCTCGCCTGGCGGCGGCCCGGCCGACCGCGCCGGCGCCGGCCATCGCGGAGCAGACGCCGCTGGCTCTGCCGGCCCTGCTGTCCCTGAACACCGCGGCGACAAGGCCGCCACCGCCACCGGCGAAGCGGTGAGGGCCGCCCGTCCGCCCGATCTCACCCTGCGCATCGCGCCCGTGCTGGTCGAGCTGGCGCCCGACCGGCGCATCAGCACCATCGGCTACAACGGCAGCGTGCCGGGGCCGCTGCTGCGCATGCGGGAGGGGGTGCCGGTCGCGGTCGAGGTCCACAACGACACCGACACGCCCGAGCTGGTGCACTGGCACGGCCAGCTGATCGGGGCCGAGGCGGACGGCGCCGCCGAGGAGGGCACGCCCTTCGTGCCGCCGCACGGCATGCGCCGCTACGAGTTCGTGCCGCGGCCGGCCGGCACGCGCTGGGTGCACACCCACGTCGCCGCCGGCATCGACCTCGGCCGCGGCACCTTCACCGGGCAGTTCGCCTTCGTCCACGTCGAGCCGCGGAGCGAGCCCGGGCGTTACGACCAGGAGGTGTTCCTGGCCTCCCATGAGTGGGAGCCGTTCTTCACCAGCGCCGAGGAGGAGGACGAAGAAGAGGAGGAGGGCGGGGACGGCGGCGGCGGCGCGGGCGCGGCCCCCGCGGCGACGAAGGCGTCCGGCAGCGCGCCGGCCGGCAGGGCGGCGAAGGCCCCCGGCTCCGCTGACTCCAACGGCACCGCCCGCTCCGCCCGTTCCGCCCGTTCCGACATCGCCGCGGCACCCGGGCCGCACAACGGCCTGGAGATCGGCTACCGGCTGTTCTCGATCAACGGCAAGCTGCTCGGCCAGGGCGAGCCGATCCGCGTCCGCCAGGGGCAGCGCGTGCTGTTCCACCTGCTCAACGCCAGCGCCACCGAGGTGGTGCGCCTGGCCCTGCCGGGCCACCGCTTCCAGGTCGTCGCCCTGGACGGCAACCCGGTGCCCTCGCCGCAGACCGTCGAGGTGCTGCAGCTGAGCGTCGCCGAGCGCATCGACGCGGTGGTCGAGATGAACAACCCCGGCGTCTGGGTGCTCGGCACGACGCGCGACGACGACCGCGCGGCCGGCTTCGGCATCGTCGTCGAGTACGCCGGGCGCAGCGGCCCGCCGCGCTGGCTGCCGCCGCCGCGCGAGCGCTGGGACTACACGCGCTTCGGCTCCGGCCGGCCGCCGGCGGCGGCCGACGAGAGGCTGGAGCTGGTGTTCGCCAAGGTGGCGGGCGGCCTGGGCGGCCTCAACCGCTGGACGGTGAACGGCCGGTCGTTCCCCGACACCGAGGTGTTCAAGCTGCACCGCGGCCGCCGCCATCGCCTGGTGCTGCGCAACGACAGCGACGACGGCCACCCGCTGCACCTCCACCGCCACCTGTTCGAGATCACCCGCGTGCGCGACCGGCCCACCTCCGGCGTCCTCAAGGACACCATCCACGTGCCGGCCCATGCCGCGGCCGAGATCGACGTGGTCGCCGACAACCCCGGGCCGACGCTCTTCCACTGCCATCAGGCGCTGCACATGGACTTCGGCTTCATGGCCATGTTCCAGTACGCCTGAGGGTCCGGGGACGGCGAGGACGTTGCCGGTTCCCGATCCCGGCCCGCACGTGCCGCGCTGTCCCCAGGCGGTTGGGGCCGCGACCGGCGCCGCATGGCTCCGACCGGCGGCGACCGGCACCGGCCCGCGGCGACTGACGCCGACGGACGCCGCGCGGCGGCGGCCGGCGCCGAACGGCGGCGGGTGACCCCGAACGGCGCCGGGTGTCCACGGGTGGCCGCACGCCTCGAACCCGATCCGCCTTCCGGCGCCGGCAGGGCCGGCGCGCCGGACGGCGCCGGCGGCCGGCGGCTGCGCGAGGTGGCGCTGCTGTTCCTGAAGCTCGGGACGATCGCCTTCGGCGGCCCCGCGGCGCACATCGCGCTGATGGAGGACGAGGTGGTGCGGCGGCGGCGCTGGCTCTCCCGCGAGGCGTTCCTCGACCTCCTGGCGGCGGCCAACCTCATCCCCGGCCCGAGCTCGACCGAGCTGGCCATCTACCTCGGGCACACCCGGGCGGGCTGGCCGGGCCTCCTCGCCGGCGGGGCCTGCTTCATCCTGCCGGCGGCGCTCATCGTCAGCGCCATCGCCTGGGCCTACGTGCGCTTCGCGGCGCTGCCGGCGGTGGCCGGCGTGCTCTACGGCGTCAAGCCGGTGGTGATCGCGGTGGTCCTGCGGGCGCTCTGGGACCTCGGCCGCACGGCGCTGCGCACCCCCGTCCGCCGGCTCCTCGCGGCCGGCGCCGCGGCGGCGGCCCTGGCCGGCGCCAACCCGCTGGCGGTGCT
>JASLEW010000232.1 GCA_030150965.1 Thermoanaerobaculia bacterium
GGGCGCTCGCGGCCGGCGGCGCCCAGAGCAGCGCCCTCCGGCGCGCCGCGCGGCCCGGCAAGGCGAGGCCGACGAAGGCCGGGCGGCGGGCGGCGCCGCCGGAGCCGGGGCCGCCGGCGGCTTCGCCTGGTCGCCGGCGGGCCTGCCGCCGCCGCCACCGGCGGCGGAGATAGCGCGCCCAGAGCCGCAATCCCAGAAGATCCCTCATGTCCGTTCCACCGCCCGGCGACCCTTGACCCTACGGCCGCGCCTCTACCGGCGCGGCCTCGCCGCCGCTGGCGCCGCCGCCGCCGGGCGGGCGATCTCGACCCGCGCGCCGGGGGAGTTGCCGTGCACCGCCGCGTCGTACATCGCCTCGGCGCGCGCCGCCGGCTGGAGGAAGCTCCCCTCGGTGGTGGCGCGGGTGC
This sequence comes from Thermoanaerobaculia bacterium, assembly GCA_030150965.1. Taxonomy (GTDB): domain Bacteria; phylum Acidobacteriota; class Thermoanaerobaculia; order Multivoradales; family UBA5704; genus JASLEW01. The sequence goes on from JASLEW010000232.1 coordinate 408, forward strand.
GGAAGTAGAAGTCGAACGTCCCCTTGGGCAGGGTGTCGTAGTAGAACGTCACCTCGTCGTCCAGGTAGGCGCTGTAGGTCGGCCGCTGCGACAGCTGCCCGCGCGGCCGGGCCTCGGGCGGCGCGGTGGCCAGGGCCGGATTGAGCGGCTCCACGCCGGCAGCGAGCGGCACCGCCACCGCCACGTAGTGGCGCTCCCTGGGGTTGACCACCCGCACGTGCTCCTCGATCACGTCGCCGACGGCGAAGCGCGCGGTGGTGCCGGGGGCGGTCAGCGCCAGGTGCTCGGCCGGCTGATCCTCGCCGCGCACCTTGAGCAGCTCGCGCGTCACCACAAACCCGGCGCCCACCGCCGCCACCTGCGCGCCGTCGCCGGCCGGCAGGTAGCTGGTCTCGACCCGCACCACCACCGGCCGCGCCGCCGGGCCGCCGCCCGCGCCACCCGGGGCTCCGGCCGCGCCGGCCGCTCCCGCCCCTCTGGCCGCGCCGGGATTGCCGACCGTCTTCGCCGCCCCGGCCGGGCCGCCGCCGGCCGCGTCGGCGGCCAGGGTCACGGTGCCGGCCTGGCCGGCCTCGTCGCCGATCGCGATCAGCGTGCCGATCGGCGCCTGCGGCCCGAGCGTCAGGGTCTCGGCGCGGGCGCCGAGATGGACCTGCAGGGTGCGCGGCACGGCGCCGGCAAAGGGCGGCCGCAGCAGCTCGGAGAGCGCGAGCAGCGCCGCGGCGTCGGCGTTGGTCGAGCCCCACCCGTCGCCGGTGCCGAGGGTGGTGAGCGCCTCGACCAGGACGGGCAGGCGCGGATCGGCGCCGTCGTGGCGGGCCAGGGCGCGGGTCATCTCGGCCAGGGTCCGCGTCTCGCTCGGCAGGATGAGGCCGTTGCGCGCGCCGCCGGCCGGCCCCTCCTGGAGGCCGCCGTAGATCTGCCGGCCGCCGTGGAGGCGCAGCACCAGCCCGGACCACAGGCGCCGCACCAGGTCGTCGGTGGCCGGGGCCGCGGCGCCGGCGCCGATCGGAGCCGGCGGCGCCGCCGCCTCCGCCCTCCCCGCTCCCTCCGACACGGCGCCCGGGTGGCGGGCGAACGCCTGCAGCACCTCGGAGACCCCCTCCAGGTCGAGGAACTGCGCCTTGCGCGCCAGCTCCGCGGCGTAGGCGGGCTGGGTCCTGCCGGCGGCGGTGAGCGCCGCCAGCGCCCAGCTGCGCTCGGCGAACGCCTCGCCGTCGATGAAACGGCCGTAGTCGGTGCGCAGCGACTGCTCGAGCGCGCGGCTGAGGGTGGCCCAAAGCTTGTCGCTCACCGGGTAGCCGGCGGCCTTCGCCTCCACCAGGAACTCCAGCGACCAGGCGGTGAGCGAGACGTACCCGGGGCCGCCCGGCCAGTAGGCCACCAGGCCGTCGGGATCGACCGCCCGGCCCAGCCAGTCGAGGGTGTCGGTCACGTCGCGGCGCAGGCGCTGGTCGTCGCCGCTCTCGCGCAGCAGGTCGCGCAGCCGGGTCAGGGCCAGCTCGGCGCGGGCGCGGGAGAGCCGCTGCTCGGTGCAGCCGTAGGGGTAGGCGAGCAGGAAATCGAGGCCGGCCGCCATGCGCACCAGGGCCGGCTCGCCGGAGGCGACGAGCGAGCGCCGCACCGTGCCCGGCCGCGCCGGCTCGGGCAGCGCCGGCAGCGCCAGGGTGCCGCCGCCCAGGAGCTCCTGCATCTGCCGGACGGTGATGCGGCGGCGGTCGTCGCGCAGCGGCAGCTTCGCCTCGGCGCCGTCGGCAGCGTGGTCGGCGCTGCGCTCGACGGCGAAGCGGAAGGTCACCTCCTGCCAGGCCGGCTTGCCGTCGGCCTGGTAGGGCGGCGTGTCGATCGTGACCGGCAGCTCGATGCGCGCCGGCTCCCTGGGGCTCCATTGCAGCGCCTGGCGTGCCGGCCCGCCCAGCTTCACGCCGCTGGCCCGCACCTCGGCGGTGCCCGGGCCGCCCTCGCCCTCGACGACGCGGCCGATCGCCACCGCCTTGAAGCGGTCGCCGGGGCGCACGAAGCGCGGCAGCGCCGGCTGCACCAGGACCGGCAGGCGCACCGCGATCTCGCCGGTGCCGAAGCCGAAGCGCTCGCCGCCGCTCGCCGCCTTCGCCCGGATCTTGAAGTTGGTGAGGTCGTCGGGCAGCTCGACGGTGACCCGCGCCACGCCCTCGCGCCCCACCTGGATGGCCGGGTTGAAGTACGGCACCGGCTTGAAGTTGCGCCGCACCGTCACGCGGTCGAGGAGGCTCTCGCCCTGGCCGCCCGCCGCCTCGCCGCCCGGGTTCTCGGCGTAGGGGAGGAAGCCGAAGGCGAGGTTGCGGCTGTCGGCCATCGCCAGGTGCGAGCTGACCGGGGTGATGAAGTCGGGCAGCGGGTCGAGCCGCTGCTCGCGGCCGAGCGCCAGCACCGCCTGGTCCACCAGCCACAGGGTCACCTCGCCCGGCTGCGGCCGGCCCTGCGGGTCGGCGAGGGCGACCTGCACCTCGATCTTCTGGCCGGGGCGGCCCTTCTCGGGATAGGTGAGCTTGACCTCGACCCGGTTGTCCACCGGCTGCACCTTGAGCCAGGCGGTGGCGGCGACGGTGGCGGGCTTGCCCAGGTCGGCGGCGCTGCCCGGCTGCGGCGCGGTGCCCGGCACCCGGCCGCGTTCGAGCAGGAAGTGCACCGCGACGCGCGGCGTGTAGCTGCCGCCGAGCGGCAGCCTGAAGGTGGCGGTCCCGCCCTCGACGGCCAGCCACTGATAGAGGTTGCCCTCCGGCGCCTCGACCACCGCCAGCGCCCGGCCGCGCTGGAACGGGCTCTCCAGCACCAGGTTGGCGGTCTCGCCCGGCCGGTACTCGCCCTTGTCGGCCACCACCTCGAAGGCGCCGGCGGGGGGCTTGGCCCAGGTCACCGCCTGCTCGCCGCCGGCATAGAGGTCCACCGCCACCACCTGGCTGCGCCCCAGGCGGTCGCGCGCCTCCAGCTCCACCACGTAGACGCCGGCGCGCGGGATGTCGAGGGCCACCGGCAGCGGCCCGGCGCCGCTCGTCACCTGGCGCTCGGCCACCTTCTCGTCCACCACGTCGGTGCGGTAGCGCGCCACGCCGTCGGAGAAATCGCTCGCCTGGAGGTGGGAGTGCCACTGGCGCTGGAGCAGGCGCACGGTCACCGCCTGGCCGGCGAGCGGCCGGTCGTCGGGGCCGATCACCACCAGCTCGGGATGGATCCGGGCGGCGCGCTCGACGTAGCGCGGCACCTTGAGGCCGAGCACGAAGGGGGGCAGGGCGACCACCGCGCGGGCGGCGGTCACCGTCTGGTCGTCGGCGCCGGTGATCGTCGCCTCCACCACGTAGGTGCGCGGCTGGGCGGTCGGCTCGATGGCGGGGTTCAGCACCAGGTTGGCGGCGCCGGTCGCGTCGGTGGTGTCCTGGCGCTCCAGGCGCGGCGTCGATTCGAACCGGCCGGTGCGCGAGAAGCGCCCGTCCGAGGAGTAGAGGAAGCCCACCAGGCGGCGCGGCGTCCAGCTGTAGGGGAACTGGGTGACGCGCCAGGCGATCGGGCGGGCGGTGACCCGGCCGCCGGCGTAGTAGGCGGCGGTCAGGCCGACCTTGAACTCGCGGTCGAGCGGCACCACGTCGGAAGCATGCAGCTGGACCTCGAACTTGGGCAGCCGGTACGCCTCCATGCGGAACGACACCCGGCCGTAGGAGGAGTGGTCGCCGGCCTCGAAGCTGGCGGTGTAGACGCCGGTGGGGAGCTTGGCCTGCTTGAACTCATGGTAGAACGACCCGGCCGCGGTGAGCTTGGCGGGCAGCCGCCAGACCAGGTCGCCCGGCCCGCTCACCACCACCGTCCCGCCGTCGGTCAGCGGCGTCAGGTGGCCGCGCTCGCGCTGCCGCAGGTACCCCTTGATGTGGACCGGCTCCTCCGGGCGGTAGACCGGCCGGTCGGTGAAGATGTGGCACAGGGTCTCGGCCTGCGGCCCGCGGCCCGCGAGCTGCTGCTGGGTCCATCCCAGCCAGGTCTCGTGGCGCGGGCGCCACTGGCCGTCGCTGAAGCCGTCCGGCGGGTGGGCCGGGTCGAGCACCAGGACGTCGTTGCCCAGGCGGGCGACGATGCGCTTGACCACCGTTTCGCGGTGCAGGTCGGGGCGGCCCGGGGCCTGCCAGGTGACGCGGCCGGCGGCGTCGGTCGCGCCCTCGAAGAGAGTGGTCCAGCGCGGCTTCTCGCCGCGTTCGAGGACCGTCCCCTCGACCCGCACCGCCGCGCCCGCGACCGGCGCGGCGGTGGCGAGCGAGGTCACGGCGAAGGCCACCGCCCCGGGCTCCTCCACCGCGGCGAGCGCCAGGTCGGTGACCTGGAGCCGCATGTAGAGGCGGTTCCTGGAGTCGAGGCGGCGGATGCCGACCACGTAGGTGCCGGGGGCGCCGGGACCGGCGAGCCGGGCCAGGTGCGGCGCCAGGTCGAGGCCGAAGCGGGCGGTGCCGCCGGCGCGGCGCAGCGGCAGCTGCACCAGCTCCGACACCGGCGGCGAGCCGAGCGCGGCGAGCTGGCGGGTGATGTGCGCCGCGGTCGCCTCGTCCGCGGGGTTGCGCCAGGGCTCGGGCTCCTCGCCCGGGCCGGGCGGGCGGCGCGACTCGTCCACCGGCACCGGCGCCTCGGGGAACGGCCAGAACGAGCGGTCGAGCGGATCGACCGGGTAGATCCGCAGGTCCACCCGCTCGAAGCCGCGCCCTTCGAGCGGCAGCTGCTGCGGCCCCAGGCGCTCGACGATCCCCTGGCTGGCCGTCCAGCGCAGGAAGCCGGCGAGGCGCGGGAAGGTGAGATAGAGCTCAGTGCGGCCGTGGAGCTCCAGCGGGCGCCCCTTGCCGTCGGCGATGCCGGGGGTCGGCGCCAGCCAGACGTGGTAGAGGGTGTCGCGGCTGAAGTCGCCGCTCGCCACCAGCTCGCGGCCGGAGCGGCTGAACCTGAGCCCGGGCACCGCCGGCTCGAAGCGCAGCAGGTTGCGGGCGGCGAGCAGCTCGGTGTCGCCGCCGATGGGCGCCGACAGCTCGACGCTCACCTGGCGCGCCTCGCGGCTGCAGCGCAGCGCCTGCTCGCGGCTGTAGCGCGAGCCCGAGGAGGCGACCGGCGCCTGCGTGCCGGGGCAGCCGATGGCGACGACGCGGAAGCTCTCGGCGGTCTGGAAGGAGAGGTCGAGCGCCGATTCGGGGTCCTGCTCGGCGAGCGACAGGCGGAAGCGCAGCACGGCGCGGGTGCCGAGCGGCACCGGCCGGGCCAGGGTGACGACGTAGGCGGCCGGGGCCGAGCGGGAGACGCGCTCCTCCGCCTTGATCTGGAAGTCCTGGGCGGTGAGGACGCGCACTCCCGCCGGTGCCGGCGGCGCCGGCGCGGCCGGTGCGGCCGGCGCGGCGGAGTCGGCCGCGGTGCCGGGCAGCGGGCGCAGCTCGATCGACAGCATGCGGCGGAGGGCCGTCACGTCGAGCGGCTCGGGGAAGGTCAGGGTGATGGTGCGCACCGGGTCGAGCCCCTCGGCGCCGGCGGCGGGCAGCGTCGAGGTGGGGGGCGACATCAGCGTGTCGAGGCGGGCGGTGACCGCGCCGGCGGTCCAGGTGAAGCGGGCGAGCGGCGGCCACGGCTCCGCCGGGGTGAACTGCAGGGTGCGGGCGTCCAGCCAGCGGAAGGCGCCGGGGTGCTGCGGCGCGAGCTTCACCCAGCGTCCGGGGTTGTCCTCCGGGCCGCCGCGCGCCGGCCCCAGGTCGCGGTCGAAGAAGACCGTCACCGGGTCCCAGCGGCGGAGGAAATGGTCGGGGACCACGATGGTGCCGGCGCGGCGGCGCGGGGCCGGTGCGGCGGCGGCGGCGGGGCCGCTTCTGGAGGGTGGCGGAGCCGCG
>JASLEW010000236.1 GCA_030150965.1 Thermoanaerobaculia bacterium
CGATTCCCCGGCCCGCAGGGTGAACCCCTGGGCGACGACCTGGACCGTCAGCTGGAAGGGGCGGTCGGGCACCTCGAAGGGCAGTGCGGCGACGCCGCGCTCCGCCTCCTGGCCCAGCCCGACCGTGAGCTCGAACTCGACCTCCTCCTGCACCACGTCGGGGCACCGCAGCACGCCGTAGGCCGTGCGCGTCGGCGCCGGCGCGCCGCGGGATGCGGGTGGCGGCGGCGCGTTCAGGCTCTCGAACAGCGGGGCCGCGCCATCAGGGCCGGTGCCGGGCCCGAACGAGAGCCCCTTCGTCCGTGCGCCTCCCCCGGCGGTCCCGGGCTCCGACCGCAGGCGCTCCATGAACAGGGCGTGCCAGTCGGTCCTGGCCTCCTGCCCGCGCTCCTCGAACGCCTCCCGCCCGGCCTCGGTCCCGGCCTCTCCGATCCTCTTCGCCCGACCGGGGAGGCCCTTGCCGGGCTTGGTCTCCTGCCCGCTCTCCGCGGCACGGAGCCGCGGCTCCGGCGGCAGGATCGCCGTGGGCCGCGTGCGGCCGATCCGGACCTCCACCGCCGGATGAGACCGCGCCAGCTCCGAGAGCTCCCGCGCAGCCTTCCGGCTCACGCCGTAGGCCGCGACCTGAAGGGCCGGACGGTCGGTACCGGCCTGCTCCAACCAGGCGGCGAGCAGGCGGACCACCGCGGCCGCCCGGCGGGCCGGCAGGTCGAGGCTGGCGGTGGGTGCGGACGCGCTCGCCGTCCAGCGCACGGCCACCGCAGCATCGGCGGCATGAGCAGGATCGGCGACATCGCCCACAGCGGCGACGTCGGCGGCACGGGCAGCGCGGCCGGCGCTCCCGCCCTCCCCGGGGCGGCGGAGGCGGGCGAGCAGGAGATCGACCAGTCCGCGCGTCGCCTCGCCGGCGGCGAGGAAGAGCACGCAGCGCGCGCCGCGCGCCGAGGATGCCCTTGCCGTCGTGGCCTCTTCGGTCATGCCCATCGGTCGCCCCTGCCGTCCCCGGTGCTGGCCGCGGCGGGCGCGGCGCCGGCCGGCAAGGTTCCGGAGCCGCGGCGGGCGTGCACCTCGGCGAAGAAGCGGCAGTAGCGGTCGAGGAGGCGGGAGAGATCGAAACGCTCCTCGATCTCGCGCCGGCCGCCCGCCGCCAGCTTCCGTGCCAGCGCCGGATCGTCCGCCAGCCGCTCGATGGCGGCGGCGAGGGCCGCTGCGTCCTCCGGCGGGAACAGCAGTCCGGTCTCCTCGTGGCGCACGTAGTCGGGCAGGACGCCGATCCGCGAAGCGATGACCGGGACCCCCATGGCCATCGCCTCCTGCACGGCGATGGCGCCGGTCTCCTCGCAGGTGCTGGCCAGGACGTGGACGCGGCAGGCCGCAAGGAGGTCGGGGACGTCCTCGCGCAGGCCGGTGAGCCGCAGCCGGCCGGCGATCCCGAGGGTGGCGGCGAGCTGCAGGATCGGCTCCCGCATCTCGCCCTCGCCCACCAGCAGCAGGACGAGCCCGGGATGCCGCTCGGCGGCCAGGGCGCACGCCCGCACGAGCGTCGCATGGTCCTTCTCCCACGACAGCCGCGCGACGCAGCCGATCACCAGGGCGCCGGAGTCGATGTCCAGCTCGGCCAGCAGCGCCGGCGGCGCCTGCCGCGGCGTGAAGCGCCGCAGGTCCACCGCGGTGCGGAACTCGTGGAAGCGGTCGCGGGGCACGACCCCCGCCGCGATCAGGCCGGCGAACTGGCGGTCGACCTGCTGCATCGAGAGGACGGCGATGGCGTCGGCGCGGCTGTAGACCGCGAGGTACTCCGGGGTCTCGCGGATCGGAAAGGCGCTCAGCCGCACCAGCACCAGCGCGGCGTCCCGGCCGCTGGCCTCGAGAGCGCGATGGACCAGGAGGTAGTCGCGCCGGCCGCTGGCCACGGCGACGTCGATGCGCTCCTCCGCCAGGCACGAGCGGAGCGCGGTGAAGGGGGGCCCCTCCAGGTCGGTGAAGCTGTCCAGGGCGAGGAGCGGCCTGCCGTCGCGCGCCGCGCGCTCGGCGAGGACCCCGCCCCGCTCGCCGGCCACCACCACGTGATGGCCGGCATCGGCCAGCGCCCCGACGAGGTCGTACATGTACTGCTGCTTGCCGCCCCAGCCGGCGTCCGAGATGGCGATGAGGATGCGCATGACGCAGCCGCCTGCCGCCGGCGCTCAGCCCGCCGCGACCGCCGTCGGCCGCTCCTGTCCGGCGGCGGCGTCGAGGCGCTGCCAGAGCTCGGCCGAAAGCTCGCGCAGGCTGAGGTCGAAGACCTTGGTGAACGGCACGTCGACCGAGGTTTCCTTGCGGATCACCGACATCAGCTCGAAGGCCAGAAGCGAGTCCAGCCCCAGCTCGGAGAGCCGCCTGCCCGCCCCCAGCTCCTCGGCCGGCAGGTGCAGGATGCGCCGCAGGTGACGGCCGACCAGCCCCTCGACCTGCCGCCGGCTCTCCTCCGGCGTGCCGGCGGTCAGCGACCGCAGGACGTCGTCCGGCGGGCTCGCCTCCCCGGCCAGGGCCGCCGTCCCGGCGCCGGCGAGCGCCGCAAAGCAGGCGGCGCGCCCGCCCGCGGGCAGCGCCGCGAGCAGGCGCGGCCAGCTGGCGTC
>JASLEW010000289.1 GCA_030150965.1 Thermoanaerobaculia bacterium
CTGCCCGGCGGTCGCCCGCGGGGGCCGCGCCGGGCGGGAGCGGCGAGCAGCGGCGCGCCGCCGCCGCAGCAGCAGCTCCAGGTCTACGACCAGATCCAGGTGACCGGCCGGAGCTCCGACATGATCGGCATCGCCGATTCCGCCACCGAGGGCGTGGTGGGGCAGCAGGAGCTGGCCCAGCGGCCGATCCTGCGCCCGGGCGAGGTGCTGGAGACCGTGCCGGGGCTCATCATCAGCCAGCACAGCGGCGACGGCAAGGCCAACCAGTACTACCTGCGCGGCTTCAACCTCGATCATGGGACCGACTTCAGCGTCACCGTCGACGGCGTGCCGATCAATCAACCCACCAACGCCCACGGCCAGGGCTACACCGACCTCAATTTCCTCATCCCCGAGCTGATCGACACGGTGCGCTACGAGAAGGGCCTCTACTACGCCGAAAAGGGGGACTTCTCGGCCGCCGGGGCGGCGGACATCCGCTATCTCGACAGCCTGCCCAAGGGGATCGTGGAGCTGACCGGCGGCAGCTTCGGGTACCAGCGCGGCCTGGCCGCCAACTCGGCGCAGGTCGGGGGCGGAACGCTCCTCGCCGGCGCCGAGCTGGAGCACTACGACGGCCCGTGGGTGCGGCCCGACGACTACCGCAAGGAGAACGGCCTGGTGCGCTACAGCCAGGGTGACGCGGCGAACGGCTTCAACGTCACCCTGGGCGCCTACAACGGGCAGTGGAGCGCGACCGACCAGATCCCGCTGCGCGCCGTCCAGGACGGGCAGATCTCGCGCTTCGGCAGCATCGATCCGACCGACGGCGGCAGCGCCTACCATTACAGCCTGGCGACCGAGCTGCGCAGCGGCGACGCCTCGGCGCTCGACACCCTCTCCGCCTTCGTCTACAACTCCAAGCTGAAGCTGTTCTCCGATTTCACCTATTTCCTCACCGACCCGGTCAACGGCGATCAGTTCGAGCAGTCCGACTACCGGACGGTCGAGGGCGTCAACCTCAAGCATCAGTGGGCGGCGCGGTGGCTCGGGCGCGAGGTCGAGAGCGAGGTGGGCCTCCAGGCGCGCAACGACAGCATCCACGACGGCCTGTTCCACACCCGGGACCAGACGGTCCTGTCGCTGACGCGCTCGGACTTCGTCGACGAGACCGCGGTGGGGCCGTATGCCCAGGCGCGGGTGCGCTGGAGCGGCTGGCTGCGCACGGTGCTCGGGCTGCGCGCCGACTACTATCACTTCAACGTCGACAGCAGCCTGGCGGCCAACTCCGGCTACCGCGACCGCGCCATCGCCGAGCCGAAGCTCTCGGTGCTCCTCGGACCGTGGCGGCAGACCGAGCTCTACCTCAACTTCGGCGAGGGCTTTCACAGCAACGACGCGCGCGGCACCACCATCACCGTCGACCCGCGCAGCGGCCAGCCGCTCGCGCCGGTGTCGCCCTTGGTCCGGGCCAAGAGCGCCGACCTCGGCTTCCGCAGCTCGCTGATCCCGCACCTCCAGACCGCGGTCTCCTTCTTCCGGCTCGACCTGGCGTCGGAGCTGGTCTTCGACGGCGATGCCGGCGACACCGAGCCGAGCCGGCCGAGCCGGCGCCTGGGGATCGAGCTCCAGAACTACTACACGGCCGGCCGCTGGCTGGTGATCGACGCCGACTACGCGGTGTCGCACGCGCGCTTCACCGACTTCGCCGGCATCGGCGACCGCATCCCCGGCGCCATCGAGACCGCCGCCGCGGTGGGCGCCACGGTGCCCCGCCTGCTCGGTTTCTCCGGCAGCCTCCGCTGGCGCTACTTCGGGCCGCGGCCGCTGATCGAGGACGGCAGCGTGCGGTCGCACTCGACGTCGTTGTTCTATTTCGACGCCGGCCACGACCTGCCGCACGGCTTCAAGCTCACACTCGAGATCTTCAATCTTTTCAACGCCCGGGCCAGCGACATCGACTACTACTACGCCTCGCGGCTGCCGGGCGAGCCGGCGGCCGGGGTCGACGACATCCACTTCCACCCGTCGGAGCCGCGCTCCTACCGGCTGGTGGCCGCCTACCGGTTCTGACCGCCGCCGGCGCCCGCGGCGCGCGGGGTCCGCGGCCCCTGCCGGGCCGCGGACCCCTGCGCCCCCGATGCGCTCGATCCAGATCGATCAGAAGGAGTAGGTGATCCGTCCCGCCACCTCGCGCGGCGGGATCACGTGGGTGCCGCCGAAGGTGGACATGAAGTTGTAGAGGCCCTGCTTGTCGAAGGCGTTGAGCAGATCGAGCTCGGCCGACAGCGGCAGACCGTACTTCTGGAGATGGGCGCCGAGCGAGAAGTCCCAGATCACCCGGCTCTTGATGCGCTCCGGGTCGGAGTTGAAATTGATATAGGGCAGCGCATAGGCCGAGTCCGCGCCGCCCGCGAGCACGTCGCCGGGGGCGCCGGCATCGGTCACCAGGCCCGAGTCGTAGCGTTGCGTCATGCCCGCCCAGAAGCCGGTCCGCGGAATGTCCCAGTAGAGGCCGACCTGCTCCTGGATGGCCTGGTCGTGATCGATCACGAAGGGTCCCTGATTGATCACGTCCACCTCGTCGGAGCTCAGGAACAGGCCGCCGGCGAAGGGCGGCACGTAGAGCGCGCGCACGTGGCCGAGCGAGGCATAGCCGTGCAGGCCGTTCCAGGTCGCGGTGTCGAAGCGCACGTTCCAGCCGTGCAGCTGGCCGCGCGCGAAGTTGAGCGGAAAGACGATGCCGGTGTTGAAGAACTGGTCCTGGTCGGCGGCGTTGCGCACCTGCCGCTTCCAGTAGGAGACGTCCATGCGCAGCCACTTGCCGATGCCCTGCTGGACGCCGTAGTTCTGCACGTCGTGGCGCTCGGAGACGTTGAACAGCTGGCCGTTGCCGAGGAGCTTGTCGGCCTGCACATCGGGCGGCGTGATGCTGGCGGCGGCGGCGGAGGACGACAGCAGGATGTTCTCGTACTCCGGGGTGATGAACATGCGGTCCCAGGAGGCGCGCAGCACCGTCGCGGTTTGCGGGATGAAGTAGGCCGCGCCCAGGCGCGGCTCCCAGTCGCTCTCGGTCAGGAAGAGGTGGTTGTTGTCGTAGCGCACCCCGACATTGAGCGTGAGGTTGTGCCAGTGCAGGGTGTCCTGCGCGTAGCCGGCGGCGTAGGCGCCGGTGCGGCTGCCGTTGAACACGAACGGATGCCCGCCGCGGGTGCCGTCATAGGGCACCAGGTTGGGGTTGAAGCCGTCGCTGCCCGGCGCGTTGAGCGCCGGGTCGGTGATCAGGAAGGTGAAGAACTCGTCGATCGGGAACCGCTTGGCCTGCACGCCGATCTTGACCTCGTTGCCGGCGACGTCCTTGGTGGCCGAGGCATTGATCCCCTGATTGGCGAGCGTGCGGTTCTGCGCCGCCAGGACCGGCGTGTCCTCGGGCGAGGAGAGCAGCTGCAGGCGGTTGTCGCGCGCGTAGAGCTGGCCGTCGAGGACCAGGTCGCCACCCATCAGGTGCAGATAGTCGCCGTTGACGTTCCAATCGCGGGTGTGGACCCGCTCGTTCTGCCCGGCGGCCTCCTGCGACGGCAGGTTGGTGACGTCGCGGTCGGTCTGGCCGCCGCTCGCGGTCAGGCGGAAGGAGTCGCTTCCCTGGCCCGCGCCCGGCAGCAGGTCGTAGCGCAGGAAGCCGCGCAGCGTGTCGCCCTGGTTGTGGAAGTTGTCGAAGCTGACCGGGTCGAGGAAGCGGTCGGACCGCGAGCCGTCCAGGTCGAGGAACGCCCCGGACTGCTTGCCGCCGTAGCCCAGGCCGACGTCGCCGCTCGCGGTGTCGTAGCTGGCGCCGCCGCCGGTCACGTCGCCGTGCCAGCCGTTGTGGCCGAGCGCCGAACGGGTGACCAGGTTGATGACGCCGTAGGCTTTCTCGCCGTACTCGGCGGGCACGCCGCCGGTGACGATCTCGATGCCCTGGGCGATCGCCGGGTTCAGCGAGTTGGAGAAGGTGATCCCCACCTGGTCGCCGATCGGCTGGCCGTCGATCACCAGCAGCTGCTGCGAGTGGCCGCCCTGGAAATGGTAGCGCCCGTTCTCGTCGGCGCTGAAGCCCGGCGTCGAGGTGATGATCGATTCGAAGGCGCGCGACGGCACGGTGGCGGGGAAGCGCTGGATGAGCGACTTGTCGATGTCGGTGTGGGAGGTCACCTCGTCGGTTTCCAGCGCCACCGGCTCTCTTTCCGTGGTGACGGTGGTGGATTCGGCGAACGCCGCGGACAGATGCAGGTCGCGCTCGACCGGGATGACGCCGCGCACGTCGACGTCCTCGTGCAGCTCCCTGAAGCCGTCGAGCGTCGCCACCAGGTGATAGGGGTTGTTGGGCACGTTGAACAGCACGTAGGAGCCGTCGCTCCCCGATACGGCCTGCTGCGAGAAGCCGGTCAGCTCGTTGGTGAGGCTCACCGTGGCGCCGGGCAGCGCCCCGCCGTCGGGTCCGAGCACGCGGCCGCGGACCTGCCCGGCCCAGGCGGCGGCCGGCAGCAGCAGGGTGGCGAGGGAAATCAGGAAGGCGGCAAGGGCAAGGACGCGCGTCACCCGCGGGGCGCGGCGCGGAATTCGAGTCGGATCGTTCATCTGCATCTCCCATTGCATCGCAGTTGGCCGGGCGGCGCCTGGCGCCGCGCCACGGTCGTCACGGTCGCGACGGCCGCGGTGGTCGCGGCGAGCGTGGCGCGCGATGGCCGGCCGGCGGCGGCGCCGGATGGGCGTCCTCCCGTCCGGCACCGCGCACCTGGTTCGGGTCGCATCCCGGGCCCGGCGCAGGCCGCGGCCGGCGGCTGAGCGAAGCTCGCCCTGGAGGGGGTCGCCATGCCGCCGCCGGCCGCGGCGGTGCCGCGCCGGTCAGGCCCGTGGAACGAAGGCTGCTGGGGAGATCAGGCGGCCGGCGGCGCGCGGGCGCCGTCGGGGCGAAGCGAAAGCAGGAGCGGCGCGGTGGCCACCGTAGATAGGAA
>JASLEW010000319.1 GCA_030150965.1 Thermoanaerobaculia bacterium
CCGCCGGACGCTCCAGGGCCAGGTGGAGGGCGATGCGGTGCGCCGCGGCGCTGGTCAGCCCAAGCGTCGCCGCGCCGCCGGCGGCCGAGACGATGGCGATGGCCAGGGTGACCAGGCCGAAGCCGGCGGGCGCCAGGCCGCGGGCCATCAGCCAGCGCACGCCGAAGGAGGCGAGCGCCGCGCCGGCCGAGCCGGCGAGGATGGCGAGGGTGTGCCGGGCGATGGCGCGCGGCGAGTCGGCGGACGGCATCAGGGCGGCGGCAGTCTACCGCCGGAGCGCCGGCCGGAGCGCCGCCGGGCGAGTCGTGCTATAAACAATTGGTCCGTGACAATCACTCCGCCGGTGCAGGTCTCGATCGTGGTGCCCGTGTACCGCTCGCACCAGACGCTCACCGGGTGCCTGGAGGCGCTGTCGCGCCAGACGCGGCGCGATTTCGAGACCATCCTGATCGACAGCTCGCCCGGGGGCGAGTGCGAGGAGATTGTCGCGGAGATGGACGCCGCCGTTCCCGGGCTGCGCTTCAGCCGCTCGCCGCGGCGGCTGCTGCCGCAGGAGGCGCGCGAGGCGGGCGTGGCGCTGGCGCGCGCGCCGCTGCTGCTGTTCACCGATCCCGACTGCTACCCGGCGCCGGATTGGCTGGAGCGGCTGCTGGCCGCGCAGGCGGCGGCGGGCGGCCCGGTCACCGGCGCGCTCGCCTGCCACGGCCGACGCTGGCTCGACCGCGGCGTGCACCTGTGCAAGTTCAGCAAGTGGCTGCCGGGCGGCCGGCGCCGCGCCGTGGACATGGGCCCCACGGCGGCGCTGCTGATCCCGCGCCAGCTCTTCGACCGCGCCGGCGGCTTCGGCGGCCAGAGCCTGCTCGGCGACACCAGCCTCTCCTGGACCCTGCGCCGCGGCGGCGAGACCATCTGGTTCGAGCCGCGCGCCGTGACCGAGCATCATCACCTGCAGACCTTCCGCTCGTTCCTCGGCGAGCGCTACCGGCGCGGCAAGCTGTTCGCGCGCCTGCGGCTCCTCTGGCTGGGCGCCGGCCGGTCCGGCGCCGCGGCGTACCTGGTGGTGAGCGCCCTGCCGGTGCGCCTGCTCAGCAACCTGGCGCACACCGCCCGTCACGCCATGCGCGCCGGCATGCTCGGCTCATTCGCCGCCTGCCTGCCGGTGGTGGCGGCGGGCCACGCGGCGTCGCTGGCCGGCGAGGCGGTGGCCTATGCCGGCCGCCTGCTGCGCGGCACGCGCGAGCCCTCGGGCGGCGAGCTCAGCGCAGCGGCCGGTCGGCGGTGAGCTCGAAGCGGGTGAAGCTGGCCTCGGCGGCGCCCGGGCCGAGCAGCAGGCCCAGCGCCTGACCGGCGGCGCCGGCCAGCATCGACGCCAGGGTGTAGGGGACGTGCCGCAGCAGCAGGCCGAGGTGCGCCCGCCGGTGCCGCGCCACGTAGCGGGTGAAGTGGGTCAGGAAGTAGAGCGGCAGCACGGGCGTCGCGGCGACGTAGAGCGCCCGCCGCGCCGCCGGCCAGCGGTCCTCCGCCGCGCGCAGGGCCGCATAGCCGCGGTACCAGAGGAAGATGCCGCACGCCCGGCTGCTCCAGGTGACCTCGTTGCGGTGGGCGAGCACCGCGCCAGGCTCGACCAGCAGGCGGCCGCCGCGCCGCCGCAGGCGGGCGTGCAGCACCAGGTCGGCGCCCAGCAGGCGGTCGAGGTCGCCGCCCAGGGCGAGGAGGGCGTCGCGCTTGAAGCTCGAGTTGTGACCCGGCAGGAAGTCGGCCTCGGCCCGGCCGCACGGCGGATAGAAGTAGCCGTAGGCGAGGAGCCCCGCGATGTCGCTCCTGCCCACGCCGGGGTTGCCGTTGACCACGGCGGGGCCGACGCCGGCCCAGGGGCCGGCATGGGCGCGCAGCAGCGCCTCGCCGAAGCCGGGCCGCGCGGTCGTGTGCTCTTCGAGGAAGGCGACGATGGCGCCGCGGGCGGCGCGCACGGCGCACGCCCGGGCGCGCGGGAAGGTGGTGTCCGGCGCCAGCGCCAGCACCCGCACCTCCGGCGCGTCGCTGCCCGGCACCGGCGGCGCGCCGGGAGGCGCCACGTCCACCATCAGCACCTCCAGGCGCGCGCCCAGGCCCTGCGCCAGGAGCGAGCGCAGGCAGTCGGCGGCGCGCTCGCGCAGCTCGCCCACCACGACGATGGCGGACAGCTCGGGGGGCGAGGCCGGCACGATCGGCGGTGCCTGCGGGTCCGGCGGTGTCGGCGGCGGTGGCATGGGCAAGGCGGCGCGGGGCGCGGGGGCGAAGGGGCAGTATAGCGGCTCGCCCTGCCCGCGCCGCCGGGGCAGTGGTGCATGCAACCATTGCCGCCGCCGGATCGTGCCGGTCACGGCGGCCTTCGGCGCCGCTCTCGGCGGCGGCGCTCCGCCTGCTGAGGAGGCGACGGTCGAGGCCGCCCGGCAGCCGCCGCGCGCTGCCTTAAGGTGAGCGCAGGGACGAACAAGCGCCGTGGCGGCGTGTCTTTCCAGGAGAACCGTCCGGCGCGGCCGGCGCCCCGGCGAGCCCCGCGGAAGGGCCGCCGCGCCGCCAGCGCCGGGCAGATGCCCAGGGAGGTCCCGCCATGCGCCGCACGTCTGTTCCCCTTCGTCTTGCCCTCGCCTCGCTCGTCCTCGCCGGCCTGGCCGCGCCGCGGCCCGCCCGGGCCCAGGTCCTGTCCGGGAACGCGGTCTTCAACGCCATTCAGCCCTGCCGCCTGTTCGACACCCGCGGCATCGGCAAGCTCGCGCCCGGGGTCCACCGCACGTTCAACGCGGTCGGCGTCATGACCGCCGGCAGCCTCGCCAGCCAGGGCGGCAATCCCAGCGGCTGCCCGATCCCGGGGTTCTCCGGCGCCGGTCCGCAGGTGCAGGCGATCGTCATCAACCTCGCGGTGATCACCCCCGGTGGCACCGGCGTGCTGCAGGCCTGGGGCTCGGATCAGCCGGAGCCGACCGCCTCGGTGCTGAATTTCACCGCCGCCGAGACCGTCCTCGCCAACGAGGTCGTGCTCCCGGTCCGCCAGGATATGCAGGGGGCGGACATCACCCTCTCCTCCAACGTGACGACCGACGTCCTGGGCGACGTCGTGGGCTACTTCGCCTCGATGGACCACGGCAGCAACGCCGCGGTGGCCGGCGGCCTGGACAACCTCACCACCGGGCAGGAGAACACCGCCGTCGGCGGCGCGCTCGCCCAGATCACCACCTCCAGCTACAACACCGGCGTCGGCAGCTCCGAGTTCTTCAACATGACGGCGAGCGGCAGCGACGCCAACACCGCCGTGGGCGCCGAGGCGTTCTACAGCATGACCGGCGGCGATCACAATATCGGCCTGGGATACCGCGCCGGCTACTACACCGAGACGGGGAGCTACAACATCTACATCGGCAACACCGGTTCGAGCGGCGTGGCCTCCGAGAGCGGCACCATCCGCATCGGCGACCCCATGCATCAGAGCAGCACCTACATCGCCGGCATCTACAACGGCAACGCCGTCGGCGGCTCCGAGGTCTTCGTCACCAGCGCGGGCTCGCTCGGCACCCTCTCGTCGTCGCTGCGCTACAAGGAGGACGTCGCGGACATGGGCGGCGCCAGCGCCGGCCTGATGCAGCTGCGCCCGGTGGTGTTCCACTACCGCGCCCCCTACGACGACGACCGCCATGAGCTGCAGTACGGCCTCATCGCCGAGGAGGTCGCCAGGATCTATCCCGGGCTGGTGCAGAACGACGCCACCGGCAGGCCGCAGTCGGTCCGCTATCATTTCCTCGCCCCGATGCTGCTCAACGAGGTGCAGAAGCAGCGTCACGACTTCGCGGACCAGGCGGCGACGATCGCCGCGCAGGCGCGCGACATCGCGCGGCAGCAGACCGCGCTGGCCGCGCTGAGCGACCAGGTGGACGCCCTGCGCCGCCAGCTCGAGCAGCTGGCGACCGGGCAGCAGCCGCGGGCCGCCGAGCCGCGGCCGGCGCCGTAGCTGCCGATTCTCCCGGCCGCAGGGCAGGCCGCGGGCTCCTATGGATCTGTCTCGCCTCCGGCAACTTGAAGCAGTGCTTCTGGTGGAGCAGGTTTTCGGGCAGGGTCCCCGGAGGAGGTGCTCATGAAGAAGCAGGTCCAGAGGCTTCAGGTCAGCCGCGAGACGCTGGCGAATCTCAGCCGCACCGGCGTGAGACAGGCCGTGGCAGGTCACATCACGAACGCCGTCACCTGTATCACCGAATGCCCCACCTACTGCCTCGTCGAGACCCAGGGCTGCACCTAGGGGATCAGGGCGAGGACGCGGCTGGCGGCGGGGAAGCGGCGGCGGCGGGCCGCGTCCCCG
>JASLEW010000377.1 GCA_030150965.1 Thermoanaerobaculia bacterium
CACCGCCTGGCCCTGGCGTGGGGGTGCGGCCGGACGGGAGCGCTGCTCGCCGCCGTCCTCTGGCTGCTGGTGCCGGCGCGCTCCCTCTTCACCCCGTCGCTCGACCAGGCGCTGCCGGCGGCGCTCCTCGGCGCCGCCTGGCTGGCCGCCGGCGGCGGCCGGTGGCGGCCGGCGGCGGCCGGCCTGCTCCTCTTCGCCGCCTGCTTCCTGAGCTACGGGTGCCTCTCGGTGCTGCCCCTAGTCGTCGCCTGCGCGCTCGCCGGCAGCGGCGCGCCGGAGCCGGCGGCTGAACGGTCGCCCAGCCCACCGGCGCCGGCGGCGACAGAGGCCGCGGACCCAGATCGGCAGGGGGAGACGGGCTTCCCCGCGGCGAGGGTGACCGCCGGGCCGCCGGCGGCGCGAGCCGTGCCGGCCGGGATGGCGGGCAGGACCCGCGGCGGCGCGGTGCCGCGGGCGGCCGCGGCGGCCCGGGCTGCGAAGCTGGTGCCGCTCGGCCTGGGCTTCGCCCTGCCGTACCTGGCTCTCGCCGTCTTCGCCGGCCACGATCCGTGGCACGCCATGCGGGCGGCGCTGGCGCTGCATCATCAGATCGCCGTGGCGCCCCGCTCCTATCTCACCTGGCTGCTGTGGAACCCCTATGACTTCGCGCTGCTGCTGTCGCCCGGGCTCCTCGGCATGGCCGCCCTCGCCGCGCTCGGGCCGCGCGGCGGCAGGGCCGTCGCGGCCTGGTGCTGGTGGGGCCTCCTGGGCCTGCTCCTGCTCTCCGGCAGCGTGCGCGGCGAGGTGGGGCGGATCTGGCTTGTCTGGATGCCGTTCGCCTGCCTGTTCGCCGCCGCCTGGCTGAGCCGGCCGGCCGCCGCGGCAGACCTCGCAGGAGATGAAAACGGAGCCGCGCAGGGCGCCGGAGCCAAGCCTTCCTCGACCAGGCCCGCAAGCGCCTCACCGCGCGCACCGGCCGCCGGCGCGCGGGCGGCGCCCGATGGGGCCGGCGGCACGGCCGCCGGCCGCTGGGAGCTGGCGCTGCTGCTCGCCACCCAGGCGGCCCTGCTGCTGGTGCTCGCCGCCCGGATGGTCTTCGTCAGCTAGCCCCCAGCGAGCCCAACCAACGCCCGCGGCAGCCCGGCCCGGCCCGCCCCGCCAGAGGCTCGTTGCGGCCTCCCTCGCGGCGGGCGGCGGCGGGCCGCGGCGGTTCTCGGCGGGGCCGCCGGCCGGCGAGGCGGCCGGACGCCGGGTACTCCCGCCGCTACTGCGGCTCGAGCAGCACGTTCAGGTTCGAGTAGCTCCAGGTGACCGGCGGGTAGTAGGCGCCGTCGCCGATGCCGGTCTGGCCGAAGTCCACCACCAGCGGATTGGCGGCGGTGGCGCTCATGTCGAACCACTGCGCCGGGCCGGCGATGGTGTAGATCACCGAGCCTCCCTGCGACACGTCCAGCTCGCACATGTTGACCGTCAGGTCGTAGATCAGCTTGAGGTGATAGGTGCTGCTCTGCTTCCACGGTCCCTGGGTGCGGGCGAAGACGTTCTCGATGCCGAGGTCGAGGATCGTCTTGCTGTTGCGGTTGACGATCTGCACGGCGCAGAACGGCTCGCGCAGCGCGCGCTGCGCATTCGGCCGGCGGAACGACATGACGCCGGTGAACAGGCCGGTGGGGAAGGCGCCGATGAACAGGTCCCAATCGATCGTCGCCCGCTTGTAGGCCACCCCCACCGGCGCCGGCAGGTTGTAGAGCTGCTCGGAGTTGCTGGCGGTGGCGTTGAGGAAGGTGCCGGGCACGCTGAAGGTCACGTCGCCGCTGCCGGTGCCGCCACCTCCGTCGCCGCCGGAGCCGCCCTTGGTCACCGTGCCGGCGAGCGTCGGCGCCGGCCCGACGAAGGCGATCGGCCCGGTGCCGGGCGCGTAGACCGTGGCGAAGGCGTAGAACGGCTGGTCGCAGGTGGCGACGATGTGCGCGTCGCCCAGGTTGACCGCGCCCAGCAGCGCGAGCACGTCGCCGAAGTCGCGCCGCGACAGCGCCTGCAGGGTGAGGGTCGAGGGCGGCGTCAGCAGCCTGCCGGTGACGTCGAGGCCGGCGACCTGGCACTGCGACGAGCTGGTGCCCAGGTTGACCAGCGAGAAATCGGTGAGCGTGCCGCCGATGCCGCGCTCCAAGCCGAGCAGCTCGACGAAGGAGCCGGCGGGCGCGATCGTGTCCTGGCTGATCGCCGGCACGGTGGTGAAGCCGAGCAGCGTGCCGTCGCTCGAGGTCACCTCCAGGCGGGCGCCCACCAACATCACCGAGGCGCCCGCCACCTCGCCGTCGATCTCCAGCAGGCCGGTCTGGCCGCCGGGCGCGATGCCGGCCAGGACCGCCGTGCCGCTCGCCGGCACGAACACGTTGGCCGACGTGGCCTGGCCGGAGGTGCCGCTCGTGCCCTCCTGGATGAAGGTGGTGGTGAAGTGATGCGTGGCCGCGTCCGGGTTGGTCACCCAGACCTTGGTGACGTAGCCGGCGCCATCGATCCCGACGTTGCTCGCCAGGGGGATGTAGACGTTGCCGGCCAGCGCGGGAAGCGCGCCGGCGGCGAGCATGGAGAGGACAAGGACGACCGCTGCACGCATCTTCTTCAAGGCCCGACCTCCTGGTGCTCCCGGACCGCCGCTCCCGGCGGCCCTGTCGTCACGGCGTGGCGCAGGCGCTGGCGCCTGGATGCTGAATTGGCAGCAGTCTACGGGAACCAGGCGCCGAAGTGCAATCAAAATTGTGCAATCTGCCGGGGGCGTGGTTGCAGGCGCGGAAGATCGAGACTACCCTATTGGGCCGGTCGCAGGGACCCGCGCGCGCCGCGCCGGCACGGGCGGCGGAGCGGAGGGCGGACCGGCGGGCGGCGGTGTCGGGAGCAAGGGGAGCAAGGGGAGCAGGGCAAGCAAGAGGACCGCGGGAACCAAGGGAGGCAAGCGAGGCCGTGGAGGCGATCTCGGCAACGGCAAGACCGCCGGAGCAGCCGTGGGATTGGCTGGGCGAGGCAGGGCAGCCGGGCGCTGCCGGCGAGCCCGGCGGTCCGGCGG
>JASLEW010000384.1 GCA_030150965.1 Thermoanaerobaculia bacterium
GTCAGGTACTCCAGGATGACCTGGTCGAGGGTGCGCTCGGCGCCCGGCGCCGACCGCGCGGGGCCGAGGACCGGCATCGACGAAGTGGGCGCGCGCCCGGCGGGAACGACGGGAACGGGAGGGCCGGCGTCCGGCGCCAGCGTCGCCAGCGGCGCCAGCGGCGCCGGCTTCCCGGCCGCCGGCCCTCCCGTTCCCGTCGTTCCCGCCGGGCGCGCGCCCACTTCGTCGATGCCGGTCCTCGGCCCCGCGCGGTCGGCGCCGGGCGCCGAGCGCACCCTCGACCAGGTCATCCTGGAGTACCTGACCAACGAGGCCGACCAGGAGCAGCTGGTCCTGGTGCTGGAGGGGGAGACCGACCTGGGCCTCGGGCGGCGCGCCAGCCTGGCCCTGCGCACCAGCTCCAGCAAGAGCGGCCTGCCGGTGGCCGGCGCCCAGGTCTCGGTGCGCATGATCTCGACCATCGCCGAGCCGCGCGTCCTGGCGGTCGGACGCACCGACGAGCGCGGCGGCGTGCCGCTCCGCTTCGAGATCCCGGCCCTCGACCGCGGCACGGCGGCCCTCATCATCAGCGCCGTCAGCTCCATCGGCCGCGCCGAGCTCAAGCACCTCCTCTGAGGACCGGCTGCCTTGGCCACCCCCCCCAGCCGCTCTCCGGCGGCGGCCCCGGCTGCCGAGGCCCGGCCCGCTGCGCCGCCCGTGCGCATCGTCCTCAACGGCGAGCCGCACGCGGTGGCGGCGGAAGCGACCGTCCTCGACCTGGTCGCCGGCCTCGGCCGCGACCCTCGGACCGTGGCGGTCGAGCGTAACGGGGAGCTGGTGCCGCGAGCCCAATACCGGGTGACCCCTCTCGCCGAGGGAGACCGCCTCGAAGTGGTCCATTTCGTGCAGGGGGGCTAGGTTGAACCGGAGCCGAGCGAGCGCCGGAAATTCGCCCGGCGCCGGATGGGTTCCTGGTACCGAGGTCAGCCGGCACCGAGGGGGGGTTCCACCAAGGTTGTCAGCAGGCAACCTCTTGGGTATGATTCGAGGCGTAAGGGCCGCTAGCTCAACTGGCAGAGCAGCAGACTCTTAATCTGCGGGTTCTAGGTTCGATTCCTAGGCGGCTCACCAGCCCTCTTCTATCTTCAGTCCTTCCTCCCGTCCGACCGCGAGAGGATCTCACCGCGAAAGTGGCGGAACTGGTATACGCGCTAGACTTAGGATCTAGTCCCGAGCGATCGGGTTGGGGGTTCGAGTCCCCCCTTTCGCACCAGACCCTGGGAGCCTGAGAACGCATGAGCGTGGTGGTTTCAGTGGAGGACGTCGGGCCGTGGCGCAAGCAGCTCACGGTCGAGGTCCCGGCGCCGGAGGTGGAGGCCGAGACCCGCAGCGTGGTGCGCGACCTCGGCCGCCAGGTGAGGATCCCCGGCTTCCGGCGCGGCAAGGTGCCGGCCGACCTGGTGCGGCGCCGCTTCGCCAAGGACATCGAGCGCGAGGTCATCGACCGCCTGGTGCCGCGCTTCTGGCGCCAGGCGGAGACCGAGAAGGCCCTCGACCCCCTCCTGCCGCCGGAGTTCCAGGAGGTCGGCGAGCTGACGCCGGGAGCGCCGCTCACCTTCGTCGCCACCGTCGAGACCCGGCCGCAGATCGAGCTGCGCAACCTGCGCGACTTCGCCCTCCCCGAGCTCCAGGTCGAGCCCGGCGAGGTGGACGTGGACAAGGCGCTGGACGACCTGCGGATGCGCTTCGGCCAGTGGGTGCCGGTCGAGCGCGCGGCGGCGCGCGGCGACCAGGTGCGGGCCGAGATCACCGAGATCGCGGACCAGGGGCCGGACGCGGGTGCGGGGGAGGCGCCGGAGGAAGCCGCCGGCGCTCCGGCCGCAGCGCCGCAGGCCCAGACAGCGCCGCAGACCCAGCCGGCGCCGCAGGCCCAGAACGCCGAGTTCGAGGTCGGGGACGAACGGGTCTGGGAGGAGCTGTCGCTCGCGGTCAGCGGCCTCTCGGCGGGGCAGGAGAGCACCTTCGAGCGCGAGGCGGAGGCGCCGCCGCCAGGCGCCGACGAGCCCGCGGCAACTCCGCCGCGGCGCCGGCGTTTCAAGGTGAAGGTCGCCGACGTCAGGGAGCGGGTGCTCCCGGCCCTGGACGACGAGCTGGCGGCGCGCGTCAACCCTGGCCTCGGCGGTCTCACCGCCCTGCGTGAGCTGGTCACCGAGCGGCTGCGCGACGCCCGCGCCGAGGAGCGCGGCGAGATGCGCCGCCGGGCGCTCCTCGAGCAGCTCCGCGAGCGCCATCCGCTGGAGCTGCCGCAGGGGGTGGTGGAGCGCGAGATCGAGTCGCTGGCCCGCGAGTACGCCGAGAGCCTGGCCCGCCGCGGCGTGCGGCCGGAGCAGGCGGGCGTCGATTGGCAGCGGCTGCGCACCGACCTGCGGCCGGTCGCCGAGAGCCGGGTCCACGACCGGCTGCTGCTCGACGCCATCGCCGACTCGGACGACGATCCGGTGGTGGTGACCGACGACGAGTTCGAGCGCACCCTGGCCGTCCTGGCGCGGGCGCAGAAGACGACGACGCCGGCGCTGCGCCGGGCGCTCGAGCAGGACCACCGCCTGGCGGGGCTGCGCAACCAGATGCGGCGCGACAAGACGGTGCGGCACCTGCTCGGCGAGCCGGTGCCGAACATCGCGGAGGTGGCCGAGAGCGTGCTGCCGCCGGCGCCCGCGGAGGCGCATGAGCATCCTGGGCACCACCAGCACCCGGAGCATGGGGGCGCGGGCTGAGGCGGGCGCCGGCCGGGACAAGCAGCGTGATCGCCGGGTTCTTTGCCCGGCTGCTGAGGAGACGAGACCGAGCATGTTGATTCCAATGGTTGTCGAGCAGACCAGCCGCGGCGAGCGCGCCTACGACATCTATTCGCGCCTGCTCCGCGACAACATCATCTTCCTCGGCCGCGCCGTCGACGACGACATGGCGAGCCTGGTGATCGCCCAGATGCTCTTCCTGGAGGCGGAGAACCCCGAGAAGGACATCTCGCTCTACATCAACTCGCCGGGCGGCTCGATCAGCGCCGGGCTGGCCATCTACGACACCATGCAGTACATCAAGCCCGACGTCTCCACCTACTGCGTGGGGCAGGCGGCGTCGATGGCGGCGGTGCTGATGGCGGCGGGCACCAAGGGCAAGCGGACGCTGCTGCCCAACAGCCGCATCCTCATCCACCAGCCCTGGCTGTCCGGGTTGCAGGGGCAGCAGTCCGACATCGAGATCCACGCCAAGGACATGTTCATGATGCGCGACCGCATGGACGAGATTCTGGCGTACCATACGGGCAGGACGAAAGACGAAGTGCACCGAGACACCGAGCGCGACCGCATCCTGTCGGCGACCGAGGCGCTGGCCTACGGCCTGGCGGACCGGGTGATGTCGCGCCGCGGCCCCACCGGCCCGACGCCGGTCGGCCCCGCCTCCGGCCCGAGCGGGCCGGTGCATT
>JASLEW010000423.1 GCA_030150965.1 Thermoanaerobaculia bacterium
GCAGCGGCGGCGGCGGCGCCTCCCGCCGCCAGGAGGAGCAGCCCCCCGATCGCCGCCCGGGTCCTCAGCATCGGCGGTCCCGCCATGGTCCCGCCAACCGGGCCTACAGGCCGAGCGGCCACCGGTCATGGGGGATCAGCGAGCTCACCGCCTTGAGGAGCGGCGCCACGGCCGAGCCGCCCAGGACGCTCAGGGCGCGCGGCAGGCGGAAGGGCCAGACCGGCATCTTGGCGCCGCGGGCGAAGTTCTTGCGCACGCAGCTGGCCGCGGCTTCGAGCTTGGTGAGCGCGTCGAGGTCGATCGCGGCGGCGTGGAGAACCGCGCGCAGGCGGCGGTCGAGGTCGTTGAACAGCTGCGAGAGCTCCGCCAGGTAGCGGTCCCGGCAGTCCTGCATCGCGGTGTGCACGGAGAGCAGCGGGGTGAAGAACGCCGAGAGGAAGAGCGGCACGAAGGCGACCAGCAGCAGGATGTCGGGCGCGGAGGCCGAGGCGGTCTCCTTGATCAGCGCCATGCCGATCATCAGGGCGACCGCCAGCAGCGGATACAGGCAGGCATAGGCCGTCGCCGACAGGCTGGAGAGGCCCCCCGCACCGTCGGGCGAGAGCGGCTGCACCTCCAGCGCCTTCTCGGCCGTCAGCTCGTGAATGTAGGTGTAGAGGCCCACCACCAGGTTCACGGTCTTGAAGACCAGGAGCGGCACCCAGGTGTAGCCGAAGAGGAGCACCCAGAGCCGCGCCGCGGCCCAGCTCCAGGGGGCGCCGGCCGGATCGGTGTCCCACTTCGGGATGGGCACCTCGTGGTGGGCGGCCAGCGCCGCGGCCGCCTTCTCGTCCGCGCTCGCCGCGTCGGCATGCTTGCCCGTGCCGGCTCCTGCCGCACCGGCCCCGGGCTCACCGGGCTTCGCCGTCGCGGCCACCTCTTTCTGGCGCGCCAGCTCCCGGGCAACCGCTCCCAGGACCGTCCTCGCCGCCACGGTGAGACCTGCCGGGCAGGCCCGCGGCGGCGCGCCGGACGCGGCCGGCCTCAAGGCGATGTCCGCTCTCGCGCGGTAGGGCCCGATCTGCGGCAGGGCGCCCGGCCAGGTGCAGATCACGAGGTTGAAGACAAAAGCGAGGGCGCCGAGGAGGACCGCGAACCAACGCGCGCCCCGCCAGGCGCCGGTCTCCTGGAAGACCCTGCAGGTCCTCTCCAGCACCGCGCGGTAGCGCTCGGGGTGGTCCCGCAGCCAGGTGTCGGAGACGAAGCGCGCTGGATGCCGGAAGAGCGCCGCGAAGCGGTTGACGGTGAGGCTGAGCAGCAGGAAGGCGAGCGGCACCAGGAAGACGAACGGCCAGACCATGGTGTCGCCCAGGAAGCTCATGCCGCGGAGCACCGTGCCGGCGGCGGGCAGGCAGTCGAGGCTCCTGGTGAAGAACCGCGCCTCGTGGGCGCTGGCCGCGCCGAGCGCCGCGAGCGGCAGCAGGATGACCAGGGTGAGAAGGCTCATGGCGCGGGCCGAGAGCGCCGGCAGGCGGTCGAGCCACAGACGGAGCAGCGGATCGGAGCTCAGCATGTCGTCGCGCGTGATGGTTTCGCGCACCGGTTCGTCGATGGTCGTCATCGGGCCTCCACCGTGCGGGCCTGCGCCCAGTTCCGTTCCAGGGGACGGACGTCGTTGACGAAGATCACGTCCGCGGCGGCGCCCGCCAGAGCGTCCTCGATCTGGGCCGGCTGGTCGAGGCTGAAGACGAACAGCGAGAGTCCGGCGGCGTGCACCGCGGCGCTGTATTCAGGAGTCAGGAAGGCGGCCGGAATGCCGACCGATCCGTGGCTGGCGCGCAGGGCCTCGCCCAGCCGCCCGCCCGGAAGGCCGTCCAGCAGATGGATCGGAAAGGTCCCCTGGAGCGCCGCGAGGGCGTGGCCGCCGGCGCCGGGCGGCGGCGGTTCGCGGTCGTAGTCCTGGTGGTAGAGGATCACCTCCCGGCACTCGAACAGGGCGTGCCCCGGCGGCGCGAAGCCCCCGAGCCAGCGCAGCAGGGCGCCCGACCCCAGCAGGGCGAGCCCGACCCGCAGGGCCGCGGGGTGGCGGGTGAGCGGGATGTGGCTGAAGCTGAGGGGCAGGCGCGGGTCGATCTCGCGGCAGCGCAGGAGGACCTCCGGCAGCCAGCTGATGATGTGGACGCGGTCGAGGAGGCGGTGGCGGGCGAGGATCTCGTAGTGCTCCTCCTCGGCGCCGAAATCCTTGATGTCCACCATCAGCACCTGGCGGGTGCCGGCAGCGGCAAACCGCCCGGCCAGCTCCTCGAAGCGGCCGATCCGCTCCTCGGGGGCCCCCTTGAAGAGGGGCGGTCCGGAGGACCGCGTGGGCAGGTCGCGCACCCTGCCGCTCGCCCTGGCCAGCCGGTCGTAGCGGGTGTCGTGCACCACCAGGATCTCGCCGTCGGCCGACAGCCGGGTGTCCACCTCCAGGTAGGGGATCGGCGACCGCACCGCCTCGGCGAGCGCCGAGAGGCTCGCCTCGTGCGGCGAGAAACCGCGCAGGCGGTGGGACAGCAGGTGATCCAGGGGATTGACGGCGACGGCGGGACGGTGGGAATCGCTCATGGTGACCGGCGACGGCCACGATATCCCCTAGAACCGAGCGCCGCAACGCCGGCTGCCGGCCCGGCTCCCGTCCCCTTCCGGTCCCCATGCCTCCTCGGCTTGGGCCCGCCGGCCGCGGCCGGCGCGGCGCGGCCTTCGAGCCGCGCGACACGGCGCACCTGGAGGATCCCGCGCTTCGCTTCTCATGCCTCAGCGGCATAGTGGCGCTATAATCGGCCCGACTTTGCGGCACCGGCTGGTCCTGCCTGCAGCGGCGTTGTCGCAGCCCACGAGCGAAAGGAGCCTCTCTCCAATGGCAAGCTCACGCCCTCTCCTCCTCGCCGCGCTGCTCGCCGCGCTGCTCGGCACCGCCGCCGCCCCGCCTGACGCATGGGCGCAGGGCATGGATGCCTATCGGATGCCGCCCGCCGCGGCGACGCCCGCGGGGCCGGCGCCGCGGCTGAGCCTGGCGGCGGCGCTGGCGCGCCAGCCGCTCCACACGCTGCCGCCGGCCGCCACCGCCGCCACCGGCGACCTGGCGGCGCTCAGGGCGTGGAACGACGCCGGCAAGCTGCCGTTCCGCAACGGCTTCAGCCGGCTGCTGGATGCGCCGGTCTCGGTCGACCTGGGCCTGTTGACCGCGCCCCCGGCGGCGGCGGCGCCGCTGTCCGGCGGCCTGGTGATGGATGCCGGCGGCGGGCAGGTGGCGTGGGGCACGCGCATCGAGGTCGAGGACGCCTACCGGCTGCGCCTGCATCTCACCGCGGTCCACCTTCCCGCCGGCACCCGCTTCCTGGTGAGCGGCGCCACCGGCGCGCCGCGCCAGTTCGGGCTGGAGCTGCTGTCGCCCGCCGGCGACCTGTGGACGCCGAGCGTCTTCGGCTCGACGCTGCTGTTCGAGGTGCAGGTCCCGGCGGGGGCCCGCCAGGCCAGCTTCTCCATCCCCGACCTCCTGGAGATCTTCAGGGCCGGGCAGGCCGCCGCCGCGGCGCCGCCCAGCTGCCTGGTCGATTCGAGCTGCATCGGCGACGGCGTGCTGCCGGGCGTCGCCGGCTACCGCCACGCCGTCGCGCAGCTGTACTTCGTCGATCTCGGGGTCGGCTACCTGTGCTCCGGCGGCCTGCTCGCCGACACCCAGCAGGACAACACCCCCTACCTGCTGACCGCCAACCACTGCTTCGCCGACCAGCCCACCGCCGCCACCCTGGAGGCGGTGTTCGATTTCGTCACCAACAGCTGCGGCGGCCAGGCCCCCGCCGAGAGCACGCTGCCGACGGTCAACGGCTCGACGCTCCTCGCCTCGGGCATGCTCTCCGACTTCACCCTGGTGCGCCTCGGCAGCGTGCCGCCGGGCCGCACCTTCCTCGGCTGGGAGCCCAGCGCCGGCGCGCTGCAGCAAGGGACGCAGCTCTACCGGCTGTCGCACCCCGCCTACCAGCCGAACCTGAGCAGCGTCGTGGTGCTGCCGCAGCAGTTCTCGCAATCGACGCTGCAGACCGGCAACAGCGTCCCGCTGTGCAGCAGCACCAACCCGCGCCCCGAGTTCGTCTACGCCACGCTCACCCGCGGCGGCACCTTCGGCGGCAGCTCGGGGGCGCCGCTGCTGATCGGCAACGGCAGGGTGGTGGGCCAGCTCAACGGCGGCTGCGGCTTCGATCCGACGAACGGCTGCGACTACAGCAACTCGGAGCTGGACGGCGCCTTCAGCGTCACCTACCCCTTCATCCAGCAGTGGCTGACCGGCGCGCGGTCCCCCGCCGGCCCCTGCGCCGCGGACGCCAACACCCTGTGCATCGACCGCAACCCCGGCGACCGCCGCTTCCAGGTGCGCGTCAGCTACGCCACCGTCCAGGGCGGCGGCAGCTCGGGCAACGGCAACGCCATCGCGCTCGACACCCTGGGCGTCACCCAGGGCGGCCTGTTCTGGTTCTTCGCCGCCACCAACCCCGAGATGCTGGTCAAGATCATCGACGGCTGCTCGCTCAACTCCAGCTTCTGGGTGTTCTACGCCGCCACCACCAACGTCGGCTTCACCCTCACCGTCACCGACACCACGACCGGCCACGTGCAGAGCTACACCAACCCGGACACCGACGCCGCCGCCCCGGTACAGGACACCGGCGCCCTCAGCTGCTCGTGACGCGGGCCCCGGGACGCGGCAACCGCCCGCGCCTCTGTTGCACCACGGTTTGTGGTGAACGGGCCGCAAGGCCAAAGGCCGCGCCACCTACGAGCGAACGATCGCGGCTTCGATGTTCGAGAGCACGCCGAGCTGCGCGAAGATCACCGTGCCCGAGGGGTAGCAGTCGAACGACTGGATCTTGCCGTTCACCAGCCGGAAGACGTCACAGCATGGCGCGTCCATCCGCTTGCCCGTTGGCCGAAGGATCCCCATCGGCGTCGGCAGGGGTCCCTTGTGCGTGCCCTGGAGGGCGAGCTCCACGACGACGACATCCCCGACGCTGAAGAACCGGTGCAGCTCGCGATGCATGTCCGGGAATGCCTTCGCATAGACCTCGACTGTCTTGCCCACGCCGGTGGGGCCGTCGGGCCCACGGTAGGTGACGCCGATCGACATGTCGGTAAACGTTCCGTCGGGCGTGAAGCAGTCAACCCAACCCTTGACGTCCACCTTCTCGGCCAGCTCGTACGCCCGGCGAATGATCTGCTCGTTGTCCATGGAATAGCCCTTTCTGTTCGATCTGTCGAAACTGCGGTGGCTCAGATCGCAAGCTCCGCACGCAGGAACCCGGCAATGAGGTCGTGGGCCGCTTGCGCGGCCTCGAAGAGGCCGATGCTGCTCGGGAAGACGTGGGGCATGCCCTCCCATGCGTGCACCTCGATACGGTCGTGGGAACCGAGCCGCAGCGAGTCGTCGAGGAGGATCTCCGCAGTCCCCACGTGGACCTGGATGGGGGGAGGCGTTCCGCCTCTCGGACCGTAGAGTGGGGATGCGCGCGGGTCCCGAGGATCGTGACCACCGAGGTACTGACGTGCGCTCGCTGCGAGAGCCGCTCTCGTCAACAACGGATCGTCCGCGGCCTGGCTATCAAGGCTCCCTCCGGTGAGCGCGAGATCCGTCCACGGGGACAGCAGCACACCGCAGCGGGCACCCAGCTCCTCCCTCAGCAGCGACAGCGCAAGCCCCCCTCCGGCGGAATCGCCGACGAGCGACAGGTGTCGCGCGCCAAATCGAGCGGTGAGCCCGCGATATGCCGCCCGGGCGTCGTCGAGCGCGGCAGGGAATGGATGCTCCGGAGCGAGCCGATAGTCTCCGACGAAAGCGGGCACGCCGGATCGCGCGGCGATTTGCCCGACGAAGTTTCGGTACGCGTGGGCAGAGCCAAAGGCGAAGACGCCGCCGTGGAGGTAGAGGATTGCAACCCCGGCCCGCTGTGACGCAGGTTCGCACCAGACTCCGGGCACGCCACCGACGTTGGAGTCGGAATAGGCAACGGCGTCGGCGGGGGGCACTTGCTCGAGGAGTCTGTCGTACGAGGCTCGCGTCATTGCCGTTGGAGCGGCTGCAAGCGTGGCCCGCAAGGCCGTCATGGCCGCTCGGTCGAGGGCGGTTAGTTCGTGACGAATTTCTGTCATGGAGATCCTCAGCCGGCAGCCTTGATCAGCGCGACGGCGCGGCCGCCGATCATGATGGACGGCGCATTCGTGGCGCCGGCCGGGATTGTCGGCATCACCGACGCGTCGGCGACGCGCAGCCCGCGGACGTTGTGGACGCGAAGGTTCGAGTCCACCACGGCATCCGCGTCGCCTCCGATCCGCGCGGTCCCGACGGGGTGCCCAAAGCTGGCCGACGCGGTCCGCGCAAGCTCCAGCAGATCCTGCCTGCCGGCGTTCGGCCCCGGGATCACCTCGGCTTCGCGGACGGCGTCGAGCGCGGATTGACGACCCAGCTCCCGCGCTGCCTCAATCGCGCGCCCGATGGCGCGCAGGTCGTGGTCGGTTCCCAGATGGTTTGCCTCGATGATTGGAGCAGCGCGCCAATCGGCGCTCGCGAGGCGCACCCGGCCGCGGCTCGTCGGCTGAACCAGCGCCGGCGCGATGGTGAAGCCTTCTTGCGGCGGAGCCCCGAAGCGCGCCGCCGCCTCCGGTGTCGCAATCGGCAGCTGCTCCAACACCAGACAGAGGTCGGCGGGGTGGCTGGAGAGGCCGCTGGCCAGGAAGACCTCCGCCTCCACGGCGTTGCTGTCCGCCGGACGGTCGGGCATCTTGCCCTTGTAACTGTAGACGATGCCCGAAACGAGCACATGGTCCTGGAGGTTCTGCCCGACGCCCGGCAGATCGGCGACGGATGCGATCCCCAGCTTTCGGAGCTCCGCGGAATTGCCGATGCCGGACAACATCAGCAGCTGAGCCGTGTGAATGGTCCCCGCAGCCAGGATCACTTCGCGCACGGCGCGGACAATGCGCACGCTGTCCCCGCTCGCGAGCTCCACGCCGACGGCGCGATCGCCTTCGAAGACGACCCTCGTGGCGTTGGTATCGAGCAGCAGCGTGAGGTTCGGGCGGCTGAGGTTCGGCTGCAGAAACGCGCGAGCTGCGCTCACGCGCGAACCGTCGGCGGCGATGTTCATGTTGATGTAGCCAGCTCCCGCACGCAGCGGGCCGTTCACGTCATCGAGCAGGGCGAAGCCCATCTGCCGCGCGGCTTCGAGAAAGGCGGGTGCAGTCGGATGCGGCGAGCCCGGCCGGCGAACATGGACAGGGCCCCCCGCACCGCGCCATTCATTTTCGCCCCCTTCCCAGTCCTCTTGGGACTTGAACGTCGGCAGCACGTCCTTGAAGCCCCAGCCCGCGGCGCCATCGCGCTCCCAGCTGTCGTAGTCGCCATCCATGCCGCGCGACCACACCATCGCGTTGATGGAGCTGCCGCCGCCGAGCACGCGGCCGAGCGCCATATTGAACTTGCGGTGGTTGAGCTGGGGAACCGGTGCGATCGGCACGTTCCAGTCCAGCGCGCCGCCGACGTTGTAGAACCAGATGCTGGGGTTGCCGATCGTCGGAGCTGAGTCGCTGCCGCCCGCTTCGACCAGCAGGACGTCCGCCCCGGTCTTGGACAGTTCGCCGGCGACCACCGAACCCGCGGCTCCCCCACCGACAACGATGTAGTCATACGAACCCATGCTCTGCCCTGTCATGTCTGGGGCCCGATGTTCGCTGCTTTGCCGGGTTGCTTGAGGGGCGGCGTGGCAGCCGTGAGATCTGATCTCGTCATGTCACCTCCGAGTTGTTGGTGCCGCGGTCCTCGGTCGCAAGCAGTGCGTCACCGCTCGCGTCCAGTTCGCCGCCAGCGGAAGCGGGCCTCGTCGCCGTGCCTGAAGCTTAGCTGGTCAAGCGCTTGACTGGTGCCCAACGTCTTGCGCATAAACGTCAAAACGGCGTCAAACGGCCATCGGCGAGCTGGACGCGAGCGGTGACGCACTGCTTGCGACCGAGGACCACGGCATCAACAACTCGGAGGTGACATGACGAGATCAGATCTCACGGCTGCCACGCCGCCCCTCAAGCAACCCGGCAAAGCAGCGAACATCGGGCCCCAGACATGACAGGGCAGAGCATGGGTTCGTATGACTACATCGTTGTCG
>JASLEW010000429.1 GCA_030150965.1 Thermoanaerobaculia bacterium
ACCGCGCCAGCAGCGGCGCCGCCCGCACCCGCGACGGCTCCGGCCGCGCCGCCGGTTCCGGCCGCCGCCGCACCGGCGCCTGCCGTTGCCCTGCCGCCGGCCCCGGCTCCGGCCGTGGCGTCCGGCAATCCGTCCGCGGTCAAGGTCCGCCTGGCCGTCACCTACCGGCCGATCTTCCTCGAGGACGAGGTGCACTGGACGCTGTACCTCTATGTGGATGGCCGTTTCCTCGAAGCGGTGCAGCCGGGCATGCTGCCGCTGCCGCTGCCGGCGCGCAACTTCGACGTCGAGCTGCCGCCGGGCAAGCACCTGCTGCGCGTCACCCAGGAGCGTCACGTCCGCTACGGCGAGACGCGCGGCTACATCAGCGTCTCGCGGGTCGATCCCGCCGAGTTCCCCTTCGACCTCCAGCCGGGCAAGGCGGCCGAGATCGATCTGCGCTTCGGCGACACCAGCATCCGGTATGCCGGTCCGGTGGTGATGAGGGTGAAGGAGGATGGCAACGAGGTCGTCCATCTCGAGCCCGCCGGCAGGGACTCGCAGACCTGGCCGGCGCTGTGCGAGGACGTGACGGCCAACCTGCCGGCCGGCTCCAAGGTCCCCCGCGCCGCCCAGAAGGAGCTGGACCACTGCCTGCACTGGGCCGACCTCTGGCCCGGCGTGGCCGGCCTGCCGCCGCGGGCCGAGGTGATGGCCGAGATCGAGCGCCGCGCCCACCCGGCCAGCGCCTCCCGCTGAGGAGCCAGGGGGAGAGGAGGAGCGGGATGGGCGAGCCGTCCGAGCCGCCGCGCGGAGAGCCCTCCCCGTCGCCGGAAGCCGCGCCCGCCACGTCGGCGCGGCGGCTGGATCTCCGGGACCATCCGGCGCCGTTGGCCGGGCAGGTCTGGCGCGTGGGAGAGCTGATGCGCTCCGGGGTGCCCTTCGCAACCCTCATCGGCACCTACCTGGAGGGTCCAGGCGCGGCGGAGCCGCCGCCGGCCCTGCGCAACCTCAGCCTCCACTACTGGCACCTCAAGACCGGCGACCGGGACACCCAGCGCCCGCACAAGGAGGACGAGCTCTACTACGTGATCGCCGGCAGGGGAGCGCTGACCGTCGGCGGCGAGCGCCACGCCCTGGAGCCGGGGGACGTGATCTTCGTGCCGCGGAGCACAGCCCACACCTTCAGCGGCTTCGACGGCCCGGACGGCCTGCACCTGCTGATCTTCTTCGCCCCGGAGTACAGCGGGTGAGCGGGCAGGCCCCGGCCGGCGGCTAGCCGAGGAAGACCTCGCGCAATGCGATCTCGAGGCCGGGGAGAAGGGGGCTGGTGAGGATCTGGCCTGCTGCGGCGGTCAGCTCGAAGGGCCCACCGAAGCCGGCCCCCTGGCCGCGGCGGAAGATGCGGACGCTCTTGCGGCGGAGGTCGAATAGCCAATATTCCTGGACGCCAAGCTGCTCGTAGCGCGTGCGCTTGAGGGTTTCATCGAGGTGCCGCGTGGAGGGCGAGAGGATCTCGATCACCAGGTCCGGAGCCCCCTGGACGTTGGCCTCGGTAAGGATGTCGAGACGTGCCGCCGAGATGAAAAGGATATCGGGCTGGACGATGTCGTTGGACGACAGGACGACATCGACCGGCGCGTAGTAGAGCCGGCCGAGTTGATGCTTGCGGACGAAAGGGCTGAGCACGTCGACGAGGTTGCGGGAGAGATCCTGGTGGTCCAGGTTCGGCGCCGGGCTCACGTGGTGCTCCCCTTCGATGACCTCGTGGCGCCGACCGTCATCGGGGATCTGCGCATAGTCCTCATAGGTGAACTTGCGGCGCGCTGGGTCTCGAACGGCCATCTTTTCCCCTTCTCGATGCTCCCTCGGCATGGTAGCACCGGCGGCGCTGGTCGTCGTGGCGAATGGTGGGTCGAAGGCATGAGGTGGCGCAGGTCGATGAGCGCCGAGGGCACCGGGCGCCGGACGTGACGGGTGGCGGTGCCCTCGGCACGGGGCATCAGTAGACGAAGGAGCGCGAGCCGGCAGCGGAGAACGCTGCCGCCAGGCCCTCATAAGTAGAAGACGCCAAATGGCCGGCCGACGCGCGGCAGGTGACCAGCCGTGGCGCTGGGCTCTTTGCCGCCGAAGCGCCGTAACCCATCCCCCTTGTGAGGAGGGAGCGCGGGGGAGGGGGAGGAAGGAGGAAGAGGAGGGGAGGGGTTGCCCCGCCGGCCGCAACACCGCTACGCGCTGTAACGAGACGGCAGCTTCGGCGCCTCTAGCAAGTGCATCCCGTGAGGGAGCCGCCGCCCGCTCGGCACCAATGGAGGGGTCGGAAGGGCGGCCGAGGAGCCGATCATGAAGAAGATCACCCTGCGCCGTGAAGTCATCCGTCAGCTCACGCCGGCCGAGAGCCGGAAAGCTGCCGGCGATCTGTACGTCTATCACTTCAGCGCCGCGACCTGCGAGTGCACGCAGATCTGCACCTTCACCGTGTAGCGCCCTGAGCGGCGCCGGCCCCGGGGCCGGCGCCGCCGCCTTCCGCGCCCTTGCCGCGCGGGGTGCACGCCGCCCGGCGCGGGCGCCCGCTGAGCCTGCCTCCGGCCCTACCCGCCGGCGGGCGGCTCCCAGAGCTCGATGCGGTTGCCCTCCGGATCGAGGATCCAGGCGAAGCGCCCGTACTCGTGGTCCTCCTGCTTGTCGATGGTGACGCCCTCGGCGCGCAGCGCCGCGAGCAGGCCCTCGAGGTCGGCGACGCGGAAGTTGAGCATGAAGCCGGCGGGGCTGGGATCGAAATACTTGGTGCTGCGCGGGAAGATCGAGAAGACGGTCATGCCCGGCCGCTGCGGATCGTCGGCATGGCGCCAGTGGAAGTTGACGCCGCCCTCCTCGCGCGCGAGGCCGAGGTGCTGCTCGTACCACTGGTGCATCTTCTCGGGGTCATCCGCCTTGAAGAACACCCCGCCCAGGCCGGTCACCCGCTTGCCTTCCGCCATCGCGCATCCCCCTTTGGTAGAGCGCCATTCTACCGTGCTGCCGGATGGGCGGCATCCGCCCGCAGGCGCGGGGGGTGGGGCTGGCGAGGCCCGGGGCCGGCGAGCTTCTTGCTTTCACCTCCTCCCATGGACAGCCGGGCCATCCAGGGGAGCGGCGACGCGGCGCCTCGCCGAGAGGCCGGGGACCTCGCCGCTGCCCCGCGCGTCTCCCGCTCTGCTCCTGCCGTATCCGTCGCCGCCCATGCCGTGCCGCCGTTGCCGAGACATTTCATGCTACTATGGCATAAGTCCGGACGGCGCCTCCCCCGCCTTCCGGGGAGCCAGGATCGGATGACCCTCTTGCAAACCCTCACCACCGCCGTGCGCGCCGTCGTCGGGCGCTGCCTGCTCCTGGCCATCTGCACCCTCAGCGCGGTAGCCGGGACCGTCGCCGCCGTGGCGCCGCTCCAGGCCCAGAGCTGCGACCGCTCCGGCTGCGGCTTCGCCGCCTGCGCCACCCCCGCGGTGCCGGCCCCGGCCAACCTCTGGGGGGAGATCCAGCCGGCCGAGTCGTCGTTCACCCAGTGCGGCCCGACCGGTCCTGCCTTCTGCCGCGACTCCACGTCGTTCAACGAGTTCGTCCAGTCCTACCACGACTTCCCCTGGTTCATGGGGATCGACACGCAGAACGGCTACGTCATGACCGGGCTCGCCTACGGGCTGGAGGTCTGGGACGCCCGCACCACCCCCGCGAACCCGGCCCCGCTGGGGCAGGTCGCGCTCTCCGACTTCCCGGCGCAGCCCGACAACCCGGAGATCAAGCTGCCGCTCCAGCACGTGTCGGCTCCCGCCGGGGTGGACACCGTGGCCGCCGTCGCCGGCGTGGCCGGCGTCGGCATCGGCATCGTCAACCTGTCCGACAAGACGCTGCCGAAGCTCGCCTACCAGAGCTATAAGAAGGACGGCCAGCAGGTCTACACCGCGACCCTGGGCGGCCGGCAGTACGCCTTCCTCGCCACCTCGACCGCCGACCCGACGGGCGGGGTGTTCCTCTACGACATGACGGCGGCGCTGCAGTACGACCACTGCGCCGAGGCCGTCCCGGCCACCGGCGAGACCGTGCACTGCCCCGGGGTGTATCTCGGCCGCCTCGGCACCCAGGCGACCGTCTACTACGTCGCCGGGGTGGACAACTACGTGGTGCTGTCGATGGGCTCGGGCCACGGCTTCGAGATCTGGGACGTCACCCAGCCGGCCGCCGCCGTGCTGCGCCTCGCGGGCCTCCCCTCGACCTCGGTCTACGGGGTCGCGATGTGGAAGCAGGGCACGAGCTACTACCTGGGGCTGCGCACCGACACCGACGGCCGCATCTACGACGTGAGCTGCATCGCGAGCGGCTGCGGCGCGGGCCTCGGCAGCCCGCTCGCCACCCGCCAGCTCGACACCGGCACCGCGAGCTTCTTCGTCACCTTCTCGCGCAGCGGCTCGACCCCGTTCCTCTACTTCGGCTCGGACGACATCTGCCTCGGCGGCAGCCAGCGGGAGTGGCTGTTCGATGTCACCAACCCTGCCAGCCCGCGCGACGTGAGCCCCGCCAACTACTGGGGCTGGTACTACCGCGGCAACCCGACCGGTTTCAACAACATCATGCCGCGCTCCGGCAAGTTCGTGGGCGGCTACTTCTACCGCACCGCGCTGTCGCTGCTCGACATCCACAAGTGGAACTCGAACGGCAGCCCGACCCCCAGCATCTTCGTGGGCGGTCCGACCTTCGGCCAGCCGGGACAGGTGCTGAGCTTCACCGCCGACGCCGCGGTCTGCACCCCCAGCCCCTCGGGTTGGAGCTGGAGCGCTCCCGGCGGAACCTTCAGCGGCGGCACGTCGGGGAGCACGGTCCAGGTCTCCTGGGCGAGCGGCGGCGAGCAGAGCGTCACCGCCATGAACTCCGCCTGCGGCGCGGCCACCGGGCTGCGGTCGGTCGCCATCGCGACCGGCGGCGCGGCCCTGGTGGCGAGCTTCGGCTACAGCCCCTCGGACCCCGCTCCCGGCCAGGCCGTCTCCTTCGACGCCAGCGCCACGACCGGCAACCCGACGCAGTACAGCTGGACGTTCGGCGACGGCACCGGCGGCTCGGGCCGCACCACCTCGCACGCCTACGCCGCGGCCGGCAGCTACGACGTCACGCTCACCGTCACCGCGCCCGGCGCCGGTCCCGCCTGTCCCGGCGGCACCTGCACCTCGCGGGCGACCGAGATCGTGTCGGCCGGGGCGCCGCCGCCGCCGGACGCGACGTTCACCACCGACGCCTCCTGCACCGACGTCTTCGGCTTCGACCAGTGCCAGGTCCAGACCGGCCAGGTGGCGTCGTTCACCGCCACCTCCTCCCAGGCCTTCGTCTTCACCTGGGACTTCGGCGACGGCAGCCATGCCTCCGGGCGGTCGGCGACCCACGCCTGGGCTCAGCCGGGCCAGTACACCGTGCAGCTGACCGCCAGCAACGGCCAGCAGACCGCCTTCCAGACCAAGCAGTTCCAGGTCGGCGGCGCCCCGCCCGGCTGCACCGCGGGCGCGACGGACCTCTGCCTGCAGGGGAGCCGGTTCGAGGTGAGCGTCAGCTGGGCGACCGCGCAGGGCGCGAGCGGCCAGGGCCAGGCGGTGCCGCTCACCACCGACACCGGCTATTTCTGGTTCTTCAGCAGCGCCAACGTCGAGATGGTCATCAAGGTGCTGAACGGCTGCGCCCTGAACGAGAGCTTCTGGGTGTTCGCGGGCGGCCTGACCAACGTGCAGGTGGACATCGCGGTCACCGATACCAAGACCGGCACCGTCAAGCACTACACCAACGTCCAGGGCGCGGCGTTCAAGCCGATCCAGGACACCAGCGCCTTCGCCACCTGCCCCTGAGACCTCCCGCAGCGTCGGTGCTCGGCACCGCCTCCTGCGTGGTCGAAGGCGGCGCTCAGCGACAGGGCGCGGCGGGAGACCGGAACGTCCCGCCGGAGGAGTACCAGCCGTCGAAGCCGAGCGACGGCGCCTGATCGTAGAACCAGGAGAAGAAGGCGGTCTCCTGCGGCTGGTAGGAGTAGCCGCTGGGCATCTGGACCGCCGGCAGGGCGGTGCCGCTCAGCGGGTCGCCGACCTCGAGGTTGTCCTGGCATCCCGACACCTGGCCGGTGTGGCCCCAGGGCGGCGTGGGGTTGTCGCCGTAGGGGTCGTCCGCCCACTCGGCGAACTCGTGCGACAGCGCCTCGATGCTGATCAGCTTGCCCCCCTCCTGCACGGCGCCGATCTCCGACGCGGCATAGGTGACCACCGCGCCCTGGCTGGCGAGCGCCCCATGGTAGGAGATGGCGACGGGGATGCCGTTCTCGGTGAAGTTCACGTTGTTGACCAGGAAGAGGACGAAGGTGCTGGCGTTGACGCCCAGCTTGGGGAACAGCGGCGCCACCTGGTCCTGCAGGTAGTTGAACCAGTTGTCGATATCGACGTAGCCGTAGCGCTGCACCCCGCCGGTGGTCACGCAGGCCGACTGGCGGGTGGTGTCGGAAGCCGGCAGCGCGATGGTGAGGGCGGGCAGGACGGAGGGCGCCAGGCGGAGGCTGTAGCCGGAGTTGAGCTGGCCGGGGGCGGTGAAGTGCCAGAACTCCAGGCGGCGGATCTGCTCGACGAACTGCCGCGGCCCCTCGCCGTAGTTGAAGTTCACGAACAGCGGCGACTGCACGGCGAGGTCCAGCGGCTTGACGCCTCCCAGGCAGGCGTTCGGCACGCTGGGATCGAGCACGCTGCCGTCGGTGAACACCAGCCGCACCGGGATGATGAGGGTGGGCACGACGACGCTCTTCGCCCCCCGCAGCTGGGGGTTGGTGCCCACCATGGTGTAGGTGTACCGCCGGCCGCCGGCCGTGGCGACGCCGGTGAAGGTGGGCAGGCTCGGCGGCGGCGGCGGGCGCCGCCCTCGCTTCTCGTCCTCCGCCGTGGCGTTCCCGGGGTTCTCAGCCTTCTCGGCCTTCTCGGCCTTCTCAGCATGGGCGGCGAACGCCTTCTGCCAGAGCTCCGGCGTGGCGACGGGGTCCAGGCTCAGCGGCGCGTCCAGGCCGGTCGCGGCCGGCGCTTCCACCTCCTGCGCCACCGCGGGGGCGGACGGGGATGCAAGCGGCGTCAACAGGGCAGCGGCCAGCAGGCCGGTGCGGATGGCATGGTTCATGAGTTTCTCCTTCGTCCTCTGCGCGCTCGAAGCGGTGACGACAACCCCTAGAGTAGCGGAATGCGCGCGGCAGTCGGAAGTCCGGTTCGAGGCGCTGCCGGCGGCTCCCTGCGCTCCCTGCGGTTGTTCGATGGACTTGCTAAAGAATCGTAGCGGATCCGCGCCGGCTGATGCAAGGGCCCGCACCCCGGCGTTTCCGGCCGGAGGCGGCGGCGGGGCACGGCAGCTCCGGTGCTTGAGCTCTCTGTGGGCAAGTGGTACTTTCCCACCATGGCGGCCGCGACGACGTTTCTCACCCTGGACAAGAAGGGCCGCACGACCCTGCCCGAAGAGGTCCGCCGGGCCCTGGGGATCGGCGCGGGTGACTTCCTGCTCCTGGAGCGCACCGATCGCGGGACCTATGAGCTGGTGCCGGCAACCCTGGTGCCCAACGACCAGCTCTGGTTCCATCAGCCTGAGGTCCAGGCCCGCCTCCATCGGGCCGAGGCGGAGATTGCCGCGGGCAGAGCGACCAGGACCGAGGCGCCTGCCGAGGCGCAGGCGCTGCTGGACGGCCTGAAGAAGAGAGCGCGCCAGCGTCACTGAGGGAGGCATGGCGCGCAAGCAGACCTTCCTTTCCGCGGTCTGGTCGGAGGTCTGGAAGGAGCGCTACGCCAGGCTCGGTGCCGAGCGGCAGGCCGCCTGCGACACGGCCGCCCTGGCGCTCATCAAGCAGACGGCCGCGCCGGGTCTCCGGATCAAGCCCATCCAGCCCGCCAAGCTCTACCTCGAGGCCAGGATCAACAGCGGCGACCGCATCGTCTTTCGGATCGAGGCCGGGACGGTCTTCTTCATCGACGTGGTGACGCACGACGAGATCGCCCGGTATGGGAAGCGCCGGGGGTGAGACGGTACCCCTTCATGGTAAAGTCCTGCGCGGCGCGCGCCTCTCTGGAGGGGGTGCCCGCCGTCCCTCGACAGGTGTCCGGTGAAGGGCTGCCGGCCGGGAAGGAGCGCTCGCGCGAGGAGCGATGGTTACCGCGACTTTGACCAGCCGCTGGACGGCAGCCGACTCGATGGACCTCTACAACATCCGCGGCTGGGGCAACGACTACTTCTCGGTGAACGGGCGCGGGCACATGGCGGTGCACCCGGGCGGCTCGGGCAGCCCGGCGATCGATCTCAAGGAACTGGTCGACGAGGTGCGGCAGCGCGGCATCGGGCTGCCGCTGCTCATCCGCTTCTCGGAGATCATCAAGGCGCGCGTCGTCGAGCTCAACGAGGCCTTCGGCCGCGCCATCGCCGAGTACGGCTACCAGAACGTCTACCGCGGCGTCTACCCGATCAAGGTCAACCAGGACCGCTACCTGGTCGAGCGCCTGGTGACCTACGGCCGGCCCTACCACTTCGGCCTGGAGGCGGGCTCCAAGCCCGAGCTGCTGGCGGTGATGGCGCAGCTCGAGGACGAGGACGGGCTGATCATCTGCAACGGCTACAAGGACGAGGAGTACGTGGAGACGGCGCTGCTGGCGAGCCGCCTCGGCCGCACCGTGGTGCTAGTGGTCGAGAAGCCGTCGGAGCTGCCGCTCATCCGCCAGATCGCCGAGAAGACCGGCGTGCGGCCGCGCATCGGCATCCGCTCGCGCCTGTCGGCGCGCGGCGCCGGCCACTGGGAGGCGTCGGGCGGCGACCGCTCGAAGTTCGGCCTCTCCGGGCGCGATCTGCTCAACGCCGTGGACTACCTGCGCGAGCACCGCATGCTCGACACCTTCGAGCTGCTGCACTTCCACCTCGGCAGCCAGATCTCGTCCATCCGCTCGATCAAGGACGCGCTGCGCGAGGCGGCGCAGATCTACGTCAACCTGGTCAAGATGGGCGCCTCGCTGCGCTACCTCGACGTCGGCGGCGGCCTGGGCATCGACTACGACGGCTCGAACACCAACTTCGCCTCGTCGCTCAACTACACGCTCCAGGAGTACGCCAACGACATCGTCTTCGGCGTCATGGAGGTGTGCGACCACGAGGCGGTGCCGCACCCGATCCTGGTCTCCGAGTCGGGGCGCGCCACCGTCGCCCATCACGCGGTGCTGATCGTCGAGGCGCTGGGCGTCGCCGAGTTCGCGGTCGGCCAGCTGCCGCGCCAGCTCCCCGCCGACGCCGAGCTGCCGCTCAAGCACCTGTTCGAGACCTGCCGCGAGGTGTCGCGCAAGAACCTCCTGGAGTCGTACCACGACGCCATCGCCTACCGGGACGAGTGCCTGAGCCTGTTCAACCTCGGCCACCTGTCGCTGGAGAACCGCGGCATCGCCGAGGACCTGTTCTGGGCCACCTGCCAGAAGATCCTCAAGATCACCCGCGGCCTGCCGGCGGCGCAGGTGCCCGAGGACCTGGAGGGGCTGGAGCGCACGCTCGCCGACACCTATTTCTGCAACTTCTCGGTTTTCCAATCGCTGCCGGACTCCTGGGCGATCGATCAGCTGTTCCCGATCGTGCCCATCCACCGGCTGCAGGAGGAGCCGGCGAACCGCGCGGTGATCGCCGACATCACCTGCGACTCGGACGGCAAGATCGATCACTTCATCGACCGCCGCGACGTCAAGAGCGTGCTGGAGCTGCATGCGCTGCAACCCGACACGCCGTACTACCTCGGGGCCTTCCTGGTGGGGGCCTACCAGGAGATCCTGGGCGACCTGCACAACCTGTTCGGCGACACCAACACGGTGCACGTCTCGCTCGACGCCGAGGAGGGGTATACGATCGACGGCGTGCTGGCCGGCGACAGCGTCGAGGCGGTGCTGCGCTACGTGCGCTACAGCCGCGGCGACCTGGTGGCGCGGGTGCGCCGCGCCGCCGAGGCGGCGCTGCGCGCCAAGCGCATGACGCTCGAGGAGTCGCGCCTGCTGGTGCGGCGCTACGAGGAAGGGCTTTCGGGCTACACCTACCTGGAACAGGACTAGCATCACTTTCCAAGGCGCGCCCCCGGCCGCATCGCCACGAAAGGAATCCCATGCCAGCCCTCGCGCTTGCCACCGAACCGTTGATCGAGAACCTGCGTGCGGCTGCCGCGCTCCGCGACCCGGCGCGGATCGTCGAGCGCATCAAGGGCGACCTCGAATCGTTCATCCCGCCCGAGGGGCTGCGGCTGCCGGAGCGCTTCCGCAGGGCCCGGGCGGAGGGCTACAGCCGGCGCCTGCTCTACCGCGATCCGGACCTGGGTTTCACCGCGCTGGTGATGACCTGGGGGCCGGGCCAGCGCACGGCGCTGCACGATCATGCCGGCATCTGGTGCGTCGAGGGGGTGGTCGAGGGCGAGCTGGTGGTGACCCGCTACGAGCTGCTCGACGAGAGCCCGGACGGCCTCTGCCGCTTCGCCGACAAGGGATGCGTTCATGCCCGCGCCGGCTCGGCGGGGGCGCTCATCCCGCCGTTCGAGCACCACGTGCTGGCCAACGCCAGCAGCGAGCGCATCGCGCTCACCCTGCACGTCTACGGCGGCGAGATGGATCACTGCTCGATCTTCCTCCCCGAGCCGCAGCACCCGAGCGCGACCGCCGGCGCCGGCTGCTACCGGCGCCAGCCCCGGCAGCTCGCCTACGATGAGTGATCCCGGCCGGCCGGCGGGCGGCAGGCTGCCGCGGCACCCGGACGCATGACCGGGCTGAGCGCGGGCGCCCCGCCCCCGGCGCCAGCAACGCCGGATACGCCGGACGGGCCGGAGCTGCCGGCGCGCTGGGCCAAGGTCATCGACCATCAGCGGTGCATCGGCTGCCACGCCTGCACCACCGCCTGCAAGTCCGAGAACCAGGTGCCGCTCGGCGTCACCCGCACCTACGTCAAGTACGTGGACGTCGGGGTGTTTCCGCTGGCCCGCCGCGCCTTCCAGGTGACGCGCTGCAACCAGTGCGATGCCGCGCCGTGCACCTTCGCCTGCCCGACCAGCGCCATGTACCGGCGGCCGGACGGCATCGTCGACTTCGACAAGTCGATCTGCATCGGCTGCAAGGCGTGCATCGCCGCCTGCCCCTACGACGCGATCTTCATCAATCCCGAGGACCACTCGGCCGAGAAGTGCAACCTCTGCGCGCACCGGCTGGACATCGGCCTGGAGCCGGCGTGCGTCACCGTCTGCCCGACCGAGGCCATCCTGGTCGGCGACCTCGCCGATCCGGCGTCCCTGGTGGCGCAGATCGTCCA
Organism: Thermoanaerobaculia bacterium; assembly: GCA_030150965.1. Classification (GTDB taxonomy): domain Bacteria; phylum Acidobacteriota; class Thermoanaerobaculia; order Multivoradales; family UBA5704; genus JASLEW01. The sequence continues at coordinate 11,317 of JASLEW010000429.1, forward strand.
GCGCGAGCCGGTCGCGGTGCGCCGCCCGGAGAAGGAGACCGCGCCGAAGCTGTTCTACCGCGGCGCCCACCAGGCGACGCTCGATCCGCTGGCGGCGCGGCGCCCGCCGGGCGGCCTCTTCCTGTGGAGCCAGCAGCTCGCAGGCGCCGGGCAGGTGGTGGCCGGCCATCCCCACCCCGGCGGCTCGGCCGCCGCCGCCGTCCTCGCCTACGACGTGCCGCACCGCGCGCCGTGGGACTGGCGGGTCAGCCTCTACACGCTGACCAAGGGGGTCGCCGCCGGCGTCTACCTGGTGGCGCTGCTGCTCCTGGCGCTCGGCCGGCTCGCCCCCGGCGGCCTGCTCTGGCGTCTCGCGGTGCCGGTGCTGGGCGGCGTCTTCCTGGCGGCGACCGGCGCCCTGCTGATCTCCGACCTGGAGCACCCGGCGCGCTTCTGGCTGATCTTCGCCCGGCCGCAGTGGCGCAGCTGGCTGGCGCGCGGCGCGTTCCTCATCGGCGGCTACGCCCTGGTGCTGGCCGCGCACCTCGCCGCCGGCCTCGCCGGGCGGACGGACTGGCTGGTGGCGCTGGCCTGGCCCGGCGCGCCGCTCGCGCTGCTGGCCGCGGTGTATACCGCCTACCTCTTCGCCCAGGCCAAGGCGCGCGACCTGTGGCAGAACCCGCTGCTGCCGCCGCACCTCGCGGTGCAGGCCGTGCTGGCCGGCGCCGCGGCGCTGTTCCCGGCGGCGCTGGCGCTGGAGATGGACGCGATGCGGCCTCTCCTGCTCATCCTGGGCGTTGCGTGCGCGCTGCATCTCGGCATGGTGCTGGGCGAATGCACGCTGACCCACGGCACGGCGCACGCCCACCTGGCGATGCGGGAGATGGTGCGCGGCCGCTTCCGTCATTTCTTCTGGGGCGGCGCGGCGCTGGTCGCCCTGGGCGGCGCCGCCGCCTGGGTGGTGCGCGCCGGCCTCGGCACCCTGTGCGACGGGTTGGCCGCGGCGGCCACCTTTCCGGGCCGGCCGGACGGCCTGCTGACGCAGCCGTTCCATGCCTCCGACTGGAGCGCTTCCATGCTGGTGCTGCTCGGCATCCTGCTCTTGCCGGCGCTCGCGTCGGTCGCCGGCCTCCTGGCCTTCGAGCACGCCTACGTGCAGGCCGGCCAGTCGGTGCCGCTCTCCTGAGGCGCGGGCCGGGGAGCTGGAGAGCCGGGGAGCCGAGGAGCGATCGCCCATGGGACTCAGGGACCTGGCACGGCGGGTGAGCGCGGCGCGCGCCGCGCCCGAGGCGCGCGGCGAGACGTTCTATCCCGGCCCGAGCCGCGTCCACCTGGCGTCGTTCCCGCCGAAGGAGCGCTGGGACGACTGGGTGGAGCTCGACTCGCGCGCCTGGCCGCGGCGCGTCGAGCGCCACTACATGCTGGTGCCGACCACCTGCTTCAACTGCGAGTCGGCCTGCGGCCTGCTCGCCTACGTGGACCGCGAGACGCTGCGCATCCAGAAGTTCGAGGGCAACCCGGTGCACCCCGGCTCGCGCGGCCGCAACTGCGCCAAGGGACCGGCGACGCTCAACCAGGTGACCGACCCCGACCGCATCCTGCAGCCGCTGCGCCGCGCCGGCCGCCGCGGCGAGGGGCGCTGGGAGCCGGTCGGCTGGGACGAGGTGCTCGATCTGCTGGCGGCGCGCATCCGCCGCGCGATCGTGGAACAGCGCCAGGCCGAGGTCATGTACCACGTCGGCCGCCCGGGCGAGGACGGCTTCACCGAGCGGGTGCTGGCCAACTGGGGGGTGGACGGGCACAACTCCCACACCAACATCTGCTCGGCGGGCGCCCGCACCGGCTACGAATTCTGGTGCGGCATCGACCGCCCCAGCCCGGATCACGCGCGGGCGAAGGTGATCCTGCTGGTGAGCTCGCACCTCGAAAGCGGCCACTACTTCAACCCGCACGCCCAGCGCATCATGGAGGGGAAGCAGCAGGGCGCCCGGCTCATCGTCTTCGACACGCGCCTCTCCAACACCGCCACCCACGCCGACGTCTGGGCGGCGCCGGTCCCCGGCTCCGAGGCGGCCATCTTCCTGGCCATCGCCAACCACCTCATCCAGCGGCGGCTCTACGACCGCGAGTTCGTGCGCCGCTGGTGGAACTGGCAGGAGTTCCTGGCGGCCGAGCACCCGGAGCGCGAGCCGACGTTCGAGGCGTTCGAGGAGGTGCTGGCGGCGCTCTACGCGGACTACACCTTCGACCTCGCCGCCGCCGAGTCGGGCATCGAGGCGGCGGTGCTCGAAGGGATCGCCGGCGAGGTGGCGGGCGCCGGCACGCGCCTCGCCACCCACACCTGGCGCAGCGCCGCCTCGGGCAACCTCGGCGGCTGGCAGGTGGCGCGCACGCTCTTCCTGCTCAACGCCCTGCTCGGCGCGGTGGCCACCCCGGGAGGCACCTACCCCAACGCCTGGAACAAGTTCGTGCCCAAGCCGATCCACATGCCGCGCCATCCCGGGCACTGGAACGAGCTCACCTGGCCGGCCGAGTTCCCGCTCGCCATGTACGAGATGTCGTTCCTGCTGCCGCACCTGCTCAAGGAGGGGCGCGGACGGCTGGACACCTACTTCACCCGGGTCTACAACCCGGTGTGGACGAACCCCGACGGCTGCACCTGGATCGAGGTGCTCGCCGACGAGGCGCTGGTCGGCCTGCACGTGGCGCTCACCCCGACCTGGAACGAGACCGCCTACTTCGCCGACTACGTGCTGCCGATGGGGCACGGCCCCGAGCGCCACGACCTGCACTCCTACGAGACCCACGACGCGCAGTGGATCGGCTTCCGCCAGCCGGTGCTGCGGGCGGCGCGCGAGCGGCTCGGCGACCCCGCCGCCGACAGCCGCCGCGACAACCCGGGCGAGGTGTGGGAGGAGAACGAGTTCTGGCTGGAGCTGACCTGGCGCATCGACCCCGACGGCAGCCTGGGCATCCGCGGCTTCGCCGAGTCGGTGGCGCGCCCCGGCGAGCGGCTGGGAGTCGAGGAGTACTACCGCCACATCTTCGAGCGCTCGGTCCCCGGCCTGCCGGAGCGGGCCGCGGCCGAGGGGCTCACGCCGCTCGCCTTCATGCGCCGCTACGGCGCCTTCGAGATCGCCCGCCAGATCGGCCCCGTCTTCGAGCGCGAGGTGCCGGCGGCGGAGCTGGTGGACGCGGCCGAGGACCGCTTCGGCCGCGTCTACACGCGGGCGCCGAAGCCGCCCTCGACCAACGTGGTGCCGACCGGCAACCCGGACGACGACGCGGAGGGGCGGCGCCCGGCCGGGGTGCGCGTCGACGGCGTGGTGCGGGCGGGGTTCCCGACGCCCTCCGGGCGGCTGGAGTTCTGGTCGGCGACGCTCGCCGCCTGGGGCTGGCGCGAGCACGCGCTCCCCACCTACATCCGCAGCCACGTCCATCCGCGGGAGCTGGGCGCCGACGGGATGTGCCTGATCTCGACCTTCCGGCTGCCGGTGCACATCCACACCCGGAGCGCCAACGCCAAGTGGCTGGACGAGATCGCCCACTGCAACCCGCTGTGGCTGCACCCGCGCGACGCGGCGCGCCTCGGCGTCGCGACCGGCGACCTGGTGCGCATCGAGACCGAGATCGGCCACTTCGTCGACCGCGCCTGGGTGACCGAGGGCATCCGTCCCGGCGTGGTGGCGTGCAGCCACCACATGGGCCGCTGGAAGCTGGCCGGCGGCCCCGGCCAGCGCCAGCTCATGGCCACCGTGGCGCTCGACCGGCGCGGCGCGGCGTGGACGATGCGGCGCCGCGAGGGGGCGGCGCCGCCGGCCGCGGACGCCGCGGGCGACGCCGACCTCGGGCGCATGTGGTGGACCGACGTGGGCGTGCATCAGAACCTGACGTTCCCGGTGCATCCCGACCCGGTGTCGGGGATGCACTGCTGGCACCAGGCGGTGCGGGTGCGGCGGGCCGAGCCGGGGGACGCGTACGGCGAGATCCACGTCGATACCGCCCGGTCGCACCAGGTCTTCCGCGAGTGGCTGGAGCGGACGCGCCCGGCCACCCGCCACTCGCCCGATGGCACGCGCCGGCCGCACTGGCTGATCCGGCCGCTGCGCCCGTCGCGCGACGCCTACCGGCTGCCAGGCGCACCGCCGGCGGCGCCCGGAGCGGCGGGAGCGGCGGGGGGGCCCGGAACCGGACCCGCGGCGCCGCCGGAGCCTTCCACCGCGCCGACCGCGCCGGCCACGCTGACCCCTCCGCCCCCTCCGACACCGTCGACGCCTCCGGCAGTGGGGTAGTGGAGCTCATCCGGGCGCTCGGCGCCCTGGCCGAGTGCCCGCGCCCGGAGCTGCAACCGATCGCAGACCTGCTGGAGCTGGGGCCGCTGCCGGCGCCGGCCGCGCACGGCGACGTCTTCCTGTTCCAGCTCTACCCCCACGCCGCGGTCTACCTGGGAGCGGAGGGGATGATGGGCGGCGAAGCGGCGGACCGCATCGCCGGCTTCTGGCGGGCGCTCGGCCAGGAGCCGCCGCCGGAGCCCGATCATCTGGTGCTGCTCCTCGGCCTCTACGCCCGCCTCGCCGAGCTGGAGGCCGAGGCCGCCGACGGCCCGGCGCGCGAGCGCTGGCGCCACGCGCGCGGCGCCTTCCTCTGGGAGCACCTGGCGAGCTGGCTGCCGGTGTTCCTGGCCAAGCTCGCGGATCTCGCCGCAACGGCCGCCGCCCCCGCCTCCCGCCCGCCGGTGGCGGCGCCGTTCTACGGGCGCTGGGGGAGCCTGCTCGGCGAGGCCCTGCGCGAGGAGGCCCGCCTGCTCCTGGCGCCGCCGGCGCCGCCGCCGCTGC